>JACPHR010000017.1 GCA_016188455.1 Candidatus Tayloriibacteriota bacterium
AATATTTAAAATTGTCTGATTTTGCATTTTACATTGTAGTTTTACATTTTTATCTTTTCAGTTTAAACTTTTGTCATGAACTGGAAACATTAAAATTAAAAATAGAAAAAGAGGCGTGAGTGGTTAATTTTTAATTTTATATTTTAGTTTTGCATTTTTATTTTTTAATTTTACATTTGAAACATGGCCTTCGGCAAACCCAAAAAAGAAAAAGAGGCAAAAGTGCTCGGCGCTAACATTGAAGACACCTTAAACGCCATCAAAACCAAATTCGGCGAGGACGCCATCATGAAACTCGGCGAAAAGCCCCGCGTGGATGTCAATGCCATTTCCACCGGCTCCATCGGCCTAGACGCGGCGCTCGGCGTCGGCGGCCTGCCTCGCGGCCGAATTATTGAAGTCTTCGGTCCGGAATCGAGTGGCAAAACAACTTTGACGCTTCATGTGATTGCCGAAGCCCAAAAAAAAGGCCTGCCTGCGGCGCATAGCGGGGCGCAGGCAGGCGGCGTCTGCGCCTTCATTGACGCCGAGCACGCCATGGACCCGGAGTACGCCAAAAGACTCGGAGTAAAAATCAACGAGCTTCTCATTTCCCAGCCGGACACGGGCGAGCAGGCTTTAGAAATTGTTGAGTCCCTCGTGCGCTCCGGCAAAATTGATGTCATCGTCATAGACTCGGTAGCGGCGCTGACGCCCAAGGATGAAATTGAAGGCGACATGGGACAATCTCATGTTGGGAAACAAGCGCGCCTCATGTCTCAGGCGCTTCGCAAACTAACCGCCATCGTCGCCAAGTCCAAAACCATCGTCATCTTCATCAACCAAATCCGCATGCAAATCGGCGTGATGTTCGGCAATCCTGAAACCACGCCGGGCGGCAAAGCGCTCAAGTTCTACACCTCGGTGCGCTTGGACATCCGCCGCATCGCCCAGATAAAAAAAGGCGACGAGGTCATGGGCGGCCGCGTCAGAGTGAAGGTGGTGAAAAACAAAGTCGCGCCGCCGTTCAAGCAAACCGAATTTGACTTGATGTACAACGAAGGCATTTCCCGCGAGGGAGAAATCATCGCCCTCGGTGAAA
Source organism: Candidatus Tayloriibacteriota bacterium (assembly GCA_016188455.1). Lineage (GTDB taxonomy): Bacteria > Patescibacteriota > Minisyncoccia > Phycocordibacterales > SIBU01 > SIBU01. The sequence goes on from JACPHR010000017.1 coordinate 1,082, forward strand.
AAATGGGTTTGGTGAAAAAGTCCGGCATGTCTTATGAATACGTGCCCGCCGTAGCCTCGGCGAAGGCGGGTGCGCCGTCAACCAAAAAAACCGAAAACACAAAACTCGGCCGCGGCTACGACGCCACGAGGCAGTTCCTCAAAGAAAACAAAAAAGTCTCGGATGAAATCCTCAAAGAAATCCGCAAGCGCCTGAAGGATGAGGATTTCGGCAAAATGGCCCAGGCGCCGGCAGGCGCGGGCGTCTCAAGCGAGGAGTAAAAATTAAAGAAAATAACCCCAAGCTACCGAAGTAACGTGGGATTTGATTGTCCAAACCATTAGGCCGGTGGGGCCGGACGGCTTTGAAGTACAGCGAGGGATCCTTGAGCCTCCGGGTCACCCGGAAAGTTCCGGAGAATGCGCTCATATTCCGCAATCGCATCCGACGCTCTACCTAATTGTATGAAAGCTTCCGCAATCTTTTTTGCGGTGCTCAATGCGTCTTCCGAACGGCCAAGTTTCAGGTAAGCCTGTTCCAAGATTTGCAAAGATTGGTAATCCCAGGGTTGAGATTCCATAATGGTCTCAAACATCTCGACCGTTGCGAGTAACTGCTCTTCCTCCTTAGCGGCAAGTTTTGTTGGTTGAGGTGGAGGGCTGACAGTCGAGGCTTTTTTTCTTGGCATAGTGTTCCTTTATTACAAACGTTCCACCCAGAGCTTATAACAGCGCGTTGTCATTGTCAAATCAGTCAACCTGCCAGATTGACTGGCTAGGTAGGTTGACTGGCTAATTTGGGAAGCTCTCTAAATTGGGGAACTCTTGCGATGCTACCTAACTCGAGCGTACGCTCGAGTTAGGTAGCATGTTTTAGAAACTAATTTTAACTAACTTGTTAACGCGCGGAGTTACATCAATTTGCCTTTGGCCAAAAGATAGGTTACCATGGCTCCTGTCTGTTTTTATTATTTATTATCTTGATTCATGATTCTTGAATCGTGATTTTACCCATCCCATGTCCCTTCTGGAATACAACGAAATCAAAGAGCGTAAGTACATCATCTACGAAAATGAGCCGTATGAAGTTTTGTCGTCCCATGTTTTCCGCAAACAGCAAAGGAAACCGGTCAACGCCACCAAACTCAAAAACCTAATCACCGGAAGCGTGAAAGAAATATCTTTCCACGTGTCCGAAAAAGTGGAAGAGGCGGAAATTGATTCAAAAGAGATTAAATATCTCTACAATAACAAGTCGAGCCTGCCTGCCGACAGGCAGGGCGAGTACTGGTTCTCGGAGCCGAACGACCCGTCAAAACGTTTTTCGCTCAAAGCAGAAGTGGTCGGGCCCGCCGGCCAATTTTTAAAAGCCAACACCGTCGTATCAATTCTCACCTTCCAAGGCCGCCACATCGGCCTCAAACTGCCGATTAAAGTGGAGCTCAAAGTGGTGGAAGCGCCGCCGGCCGTCAAAGGCGACACGGCCAAAGGCGGCACGAAACAGGTAAAATTGGAAACAGGCGCTTACATCAACGCTCCCCTCTTTATCAACGAAGGCGAGGTCATTCGCATCAATACGGAAACGGGCGAATATGTTGAGCGCGCGTAACACGACACCAATACACGAATGAGTGCGAATGACACGAATAAAAAACCCGAGGAAAAACTTCGGGGTTTTCAAGTATCAAGGAGTCTCCTTGCTACATAAGGAGTCTCCTTGCTACAACCTTTATCTAGAAACAAACGGCAAAAGGCCCATAAAGCGGGCGCGTTTGACGGCCAGAGCGAGCTTGCGCTGATTTTTGGCGGTCACGCCGGTCTTTTTGCGGGCAAGCATGCGGGCGTGAGGATTGAGGAACTTCTTCAAAATCTCCACGTCTTTGTAGTCTATGTGCTTGATATTGTTTTGTGAGAAGTAACACTGCTTCATGATTTTAAAATAAGAATTTTAAAAATTAATACTATATACGAATTGATGCGAATCTACGAATGGCTACTAATGTTACAAGCGGGTATCTTATTCGTAGTTATTGGTAGTATTCGTAACATTGGTAGATTGGTATCAGTTTCTAAAATTTTCAGAAAATTTTAGAACGGAATGTCTTCCGGATTAATTTCATCCGTCGGATACTCTATGCCACCCTCCGAAGACGCCGATTTTCGCTGATTGGACGCGGATTCACGTTGATCTGCGTCCGCGTTTATCTGCGTTGTCTGCCCATCTGCGTTTATCCGCGCCAGTCCGCTGGATTTCGGCCCGAATTGAACTCGGTCGGCCACAATCTCCGTTTTATATTTCTTCTCGCCGCTCACTTTGTCGTCCCAACTTCTGTTCTGAATCCTCCCCTCCACCAAAACCGACTGCCCTTTTTTCAAATACTGACTGCAAGTTTCCGCCTGCCGGCCGAACACCACGATATTATGAAAATCCGCCTGCTCTTTTTTATTGCCCTCTTTGTCTTTCCACACGCGATTGGTGGCTACGCCGAAACTGCAAACCCCCATGCCCGAGGGCAAGGCGCGCATCTCCGGGTCTCGCGTCAGATTGCCGATGATGATGGCTTTGTTTAAATACATGAGGTAAACATACTAATCTACTAATGTTACAAATTATACTAATGATACCAACGGGGTCAACAATCTTGTTTTTTATTTGTATGATTAGTATCCATTCGTATATTAGCATCGCTACTACTCAACCATCAATTCCTCAATGGTTTTGTCCAATTCGGCTTCGGATATGGGCGACTTTATCTCTTTGTTTTTTGGAATCTCACCGACGCCTCTCGCGGGCTTGATATCGGGACGATAGGCTGGCGGCTTGATAATCGCCAAAGTGCTCTCCCGGACCGTCTTGACGATAATAAACCGCAGGACGCTTTCACGACGCTCAAGCGCCGTCTTCACTTTATCAATCCTCTCCTGATTGATTTCAAACTTCACCCAGCCGAAATAAGCCGTGTCAAATTTGAGATGCTTCGGGCCGACCACTTTGGTCATGGTATAGGTCAAATGTTTGAGTTTCGGAAAATCTTCGGCGATGGTTACCGCGCCATGCTCCGCCAAAATATCCTTGACGGCGGTTACTTCGGCCGGCAATTTATCTTCTGGAATGGAAGAGACAACATGAAAGCCAAGCTCGTATATTCGGCTTTCTGTTTGTTCCAAACTTTCTGTTTCGGACATGCGGTACAGACTAGCACAGCTGTCCCGCCAAATCAAGGATTTGACGCGGCGGAATTTTCAATATCCAATTTTCAATTTTCAGGCATGTCCAACACATTTAAATTTTCAAACCGAAAAAGTTCACGGCATTTTGGACAAGTTGTTTTTTGACCACTTCAAAATCTTCCCTCCGAATTTCGGCGATTTTTTTAACCACTGCGCTTACGTACGCGGGCTCGTTGCGCTTGCCTCGGTGAGGTGCGGGCGCGACATACGGGCAATCGGTTTCGGACAAAATCCGGTCAAGCGGGGCGTTTTTGACAATCTCGTCATAATCGCGGGTGAAAGTAATGACGCCGGTAAACGACAGAGTGAATCCCAAATCAAGAATTTCTTTCGCCTCGTCCCAACTTCCGGCAAAAAAGTGGAAGTTGCCCCGCAGGCCGGATTTTCCGCCAGAGGCGGATCCGCCGTAGGCGGAAAGAATGGAGAGCGCCTCCCTGTAAGCTGACCGACCGGAACCATTTCTCACATGCAACATAAGTGGTTTGTTCACTGCTACAGCCAATTCTATCTGCTGATGAAAAATTTTCTCTTGAATCTTGAATCCTGAATCTTGATTCTCTCTGTAAAAGTCCAACCCGCACTCTCCTATGCCGACCACCTTCGGGTGTTCCGCCATAGTACGATATATCGTACTATTGAACTGCTCGCTGCGCGAGGTAAACTCTTTGCCGCCAACACCGAGCTCTTGCTCGTCATGGAAGGACTTGCCCGAGTGGATTGGATGCAAGCCGACGCAGGCATACACGCCGTCGGGATATTTTTCGGCAAGCTCCACTGCCTTTTGCGAGGTGTCTTTTTGTGTGCCGACATTTATCATCCAAACCCCCGCCTCAAGCGCGCGCTTTATTACCGCATCTCGGTCAACCTCAAAAGCGGCAAAATTTACGTGGCTGTGAACATCAATAAATTCCGGCATTTTGTTTGGACTTTGGTAACTTTGAAAAGAGAGGTCGATACATATCGTCTTTTATGGCTATGTGCAATTCCTTGCGATTGATTCTATCACAAAATTTAACCGGCGCGTCCGTGATAATCGCCAAGGGTTGCTGTTCGTTCCCTTCCCCCATGCAAAGCACCGCCGCCATAGCTAGGCCATCCGCCACATTTGCCCGAGAAAAATGAAACCGGCGGCCGAAAATATCCGGCGCGCCGCGATAGTCCTTGATGCCGGAAAAGCCGTCGTAGCCGAGGGCCACGCCGGTAACGCCGGCGCGCACAGGGGCAAAGTGCGGCTGTCGGTAATTAAGACGCCGAGATGCTTTAGGCGGTACTGCCACAGCAATCGCCGGCGCAGCAAACGGGCTGTTTTGAAACTGTCTTTGGGCAAAAGGATAAGCTTGCCATTGCCGTTTGACTCGTCAATGCCCGCGGAAGCCATGACCATGCCTTCCTTTACTGTAAGCCAGACATGCTTGGTCGGCAGGGCAAACTGGCTTTCTCCGCGAATCAGCCGCTCCTTGGTGTGAACATTTTTTACAATCGCGATTCGTTTTTCCGAGAGCGAGACGATTTTTGAAGTAACGACTATTATTGAGCGCTCGGGAATAGTTTTGAAGTAACGCGTCATGAAAGGCGGCAGTTTTTCGCCTTCCTGAAAAACGCGGGTTTTAATCGGTTTGATAATCATGGATTTATGGCAAGCCTAGCATACAATATGCCAGCGACAAAAGAAAAAGGGCGACTGACGGCGTCCTTTTTTACCGTCCAACTTTAAGATTGCTATAGCAATCTTAAAGTTGGACGGTATTTCGCGTATAAAAAATCATTTCCTCAAGAACAAAGGCTTCCCAGGCATTTTATTTTCCATCACCGCCTTTTTTATTTTCTCAGCTGTTTCAGGCAGTAGGGGAACAAGCAACTCCGCGATCCGGAAGAGCTTTTCCAAAAGTTCTGAAATAACCCTTTGCGCTTTTTCCCTATCTATTTTCACCAATTTGTACGGCTCGGTTTTTTGAATGAGTTCGTCAAGCTCGCGTATGCTGCGCCATACATAATCGGCGGCGGTTTTGATGTTGTATGAATCTAAGGCCTGAAAAAAACGCTGGGGAAAAACACCACCACCCCTTTGCCTCCCCTCCTCAACTGATGAGGGGAGGCGGACCTTATATTCCTGCGCCATTTTCATAATCCGCGACACCAAATTCCCGAGTCCGTTCGCCAAGTCCGCGTTATACGCCTCTTTGAATTTCGCAAGCGTAAAATCACTGTCTTCAAAGGGATGTACGTGGCGAGAGAGATAAAACCGGACCGCATCGGCGCCGTATTCCTTAACCAACTCAAACGGGTCAACGATATTGCCCAGAGATTTTGACATCTTTTCCCCCTTGTGTGTGATAAAACCATGAATGACGATTTGTTTTGAAGGCGGCAGGCCGGAGGCCATAAGCATGGCCTGCCACATGGCCGCCTGCTGGCGGATCTGGTCCTTACCGGCAAACTGCAGCGCCCCGCCCGTATCAACCCACCACTTTTTAAAGCTTGCGGCGTCATCGGGCCAGCCGAGAGTTGAAATATAGCTTACTAAGGCGTCGAACCAGACATACATGCTGTGTTCGGGATCACCGGGCACTTCCACTCCCCACGGTAGCTTGGACTTGAGTCGCGAAATGGAAAAATCCTTCAGTCCCCGCTCCGCGAAGGCCTGTATCTCATTAAATCGGGGAGCGGGAAATACAAAATCAGGCCGCTTCCGGTAAAAATCCAAAAGAGAGGTTTGAAACTTAGAAAACGCAAAGAAATAATTTTCTTCCTCAATGGTCTCAATTTCAAGATTGGGATGAATCGGGCATCGGCCGCCCTCCAGCTCCGAATCGCTTTTTTCAAGCTCGCATCCGACACAGTATTTCCCCCTGTATAACTGCTTGTAGATAAAGCCGTTCTTGTCGCAACGCCGCCACAATTCCTGCGCCGCGCTTTTGTGCCGCGGGTTTGAAGTGCGGATGAAATGAACATCGGAGGAGATGCCGAGCGCTTTGGGCAGGGATTGAAATTTTTCTGCAAGAATGTCCGCGAACTCCTGCGGGCTCTTCCTTGCCTCTGCCGCCTTACGAAAAATTTTAAGCCCGTGCTCATCCGTACCGGTATTAAAAAACACTTCGTCCCCCATGAGTTTTCGGTAGCGGGCAATGATGTCGGCAGAGACCAATTCAAAGGCGTGGCCGATGTGCGGGTCGGCGTTGACGTACGGCAGAGTGGTGGTGATGTAGAAAGGTTTAGACATTTTGAAAATAACCGAAGGCCGAAAATAACCCGCGGTTTTTAAGCTGTCGTTTGCTTCCTCTTCTGCAAATCGTTGAAGTACTCCATGAGAGTGGTTGCCACCGGCACGGACAAAATGATGCCGAGAAAACCAGCCAGTTCAAAACCGACGATAAGAGCCAGAATGACTAAAATCGGCGGCACGCCGATAATTTTTCTCACCACTAAAGGATAGATAAGGTGATTTTCAAGCTGATGAATGACAAGGTAGATGCCAACCACTATAAGCGCCGTACCCAAACTGCCATCGGTATATGAGGCTAAAACCGCCGGAATGGCCGACAGTATCGGCCCGAATAGCGGAATGGTCTCAAAGGCCGCGGCCAGAAAGGCCAAGAGTACCGGATTGCCGACATGAAGCACTGGCCCGAAAATGGCCAGCACCAGATACACCAAAAGCCCGACCACCAGCGCCAAAATCAGCTGGCCCTGCATCCACAAACCGATTTTGGCCTGGACCCGCTTCCAAAGGCCGATAATATATTTTTCGTTTCTGTCTGGTATGACGAATTGCAAAAAAGCGGCCACGCCGTCTTCTTGGACGGCTAGATAAAACGACAGCACGATGATCAGCACCGAGCTTAGTATGCCGCCGAAAACCAAGCTGAAGGTCTCAACGAATCCCTGCGACAAACTGGAGATGGCGACACGGACATTGGCGACAATTTGGGAAAGCGAAAGGCCGGATGAGAGGCCGGAGACCACTTGGCGCGACTGATTTATGTTTTCCGACAGACTTTGAACCGCTTGTTTTGATTCGGAAAGCGAGTCTTTATGAAGCGGGTCCCAAATGGCAACCGAATCAAGATAATGGGGGGTGGAAGCCAGAAAGTTTGAAGTGTCATTTAAAAGCGGCGGCAGGAAAAAGTAAAAAATGCCCGCGATCACTCCGACCAGAGCGAGATACATCAAGATGACGGCGGGCAAACGGGCCAAATGATGCTTGCCGAACCACACCGTAAATGGCTCCATGGCCGAGGCGATAACCACCGCCGTCAAAACCACCAGCACCAAATCGCGAATGTAGTATAAAAGGGCGAAAAAAATAAGCCAAATCATGGCCCGAACAATCGAGCCCGACTTGATAGTGATGTGGATTTCTTTATTAGGTCCTTCCATAACCTTTATGGTAACAAAAATTCCCGACTCTGTCTTGCTTTTTGGAACTTCTACCCTACTGTTTTAGATTGAGCAGGGGCAAAAATGGCTTTTGGTCTTGAAACGGGCCGATGAGAGCCAGGTTTAGATTTTCCTCCTTAAAAATGCTTTTGGCCAATTGCTGAATGTCCGCGGCCGTTACAACCTCAATTTCTTTGACGAACGTTTCCGGAGTTTTGAGCGGTTTGCGCAGTATTTCCTGCGAGCCGAAAAACTGGGCCAGCTCGTCCGAAGATTCCAGGCCGAGATAGAGATTGCCGATAAGAAAGTCTTTGGCTTTGCGGAGTTCGGCAGACGGCGGCGGCTCGAGGACGAGCCGCCGCCATTCCCCAATAACGGCTCTCAGCGCCAGCTCAACTTTAGCAGTATCAACACCCGCGGCCACCTGAAACAAGCCGTGGTCGGTGTAGAGGTCGGGTGCGGCGCCGACATAATAGCAGAGGCCGAGCTCATTGCGAAGCTTGGTAAACAACCGCGAACTCATGCCACCGGCCAAAACGGCGGTTAGAACTTTTAGCGCCGGCACCCGCGGGTCAAAGGTACTGAAAGCCCGAACGCCGAGCACAAGGTGAGTCTGATCGGTTTCCTTGTGCTTCACTAAAATCGCCGGCGTTTTTTGCGCTTCTTTCACTTTCGCCTTTTCCGGCTTCTTGGCACCCGACAAACCCCTAAATATATTTTCTACGTTGGAGGCAAGAGTATTGTTGAACCCGCCGGCAACGATAACCGCTGTCGCCTCCGCCACATAGTGCCTCTCTTTGTAGTTCGCCAGCGCTTGGCGAGTGAAACCGGCGACGGTTTTCGTCGTGCCGGCGATATTCCAACCGGCCGGCTGGTCTCCGTACAGCAGTGCCAAAAACAAATCCTGCACATGGCTCGCCGGCTCATCTTCGTACATCTTTATTTCCTGAATAATGACGCCTTTTTCTTTTTCCAGCTCCGCCTCGGGCAGAAGCGGGTTTAGATACATGTCACTCACGATATCCAAAATCTTTTCGGCTTTGTCCTTGTGAGCCTTGGCGTAATAACCCGTAAATTCCTGCGCGGTAAAAGCGTTGTACTGGGCGCCAAGGGAATCGAGTTCGCGCGAAAGGTCGGCGGTCTTCGGCCGCCGCGCCGTGCCTTTGAACGCAAAGTGCTCCAAAAAATGCGAAATGCCGTTTAACTTTTTCGCCTCGTATTTTGAACCGGCCTCAACCAAAACCGTTACGGTGACGGTGGGGCTCTCGGGCATGGGAACGACTATGAGGCGCGCGCCGTTTGGCAAAACTTTTTTGCTGAAATTCATACAAATACTTTGCGGAAACGGTCAATAAGATTGGGGATGCCTACCCGCTCCTGCTTGCCGGTATCTCGGTCGCGGACGGTGACATCCCCTTTTTCAAGGGAGTCAAAATCCACGGTGACGCAAAACGGTGTGCCGATTTCGTCTTGGCGACGGTAGCGCTTGCCGATGTTGCCGTTGTCGTCCCACGCAATCGTGTAACCCGTAACGTGTAGCGTGGAACGCAAGAGCTGATAAACTTCTCGGGCTTTTTTTACCAATTCGGGTTTATTTTTCAACAAAGGAAATACGGCAACTTTTACGGGCGCGACCGCGGGTGCGAGTTTAAGCACCGTACGCTTCTCACCATTCATCTCATCTTCAGTGTACGCAGAAAGCAACACAGCAAGAATGGTTCTATCAAAGCCAAGAGAGGGTTCCACGACATGTGGGATAAATTGCTCGTCCATTTCTTCATCAGTCCACGAGAGGTTTACACCACTCATGGTTTGATGATTGCGCAAATCAAAGTCAGTGCGATACGCCAGCCCGCACAGCTCTTTGCGCCCAAACGGAAAATCAAACTCAAAATCAATGGTGCGCTTGGAATAGTGCGCTCGCTCGCTATCCGGCACTTCCAGTTCATGAACCTTCTTTGAGTCAATGCCGACCGCTTGAATCCACTCATGTATTTTCTTTCGCCACATTTCAAACGCTTCTTGCCACTCTTTTTCGCGGACAAAATACTCAACTTCCATCTGTTCAAGTTCTCTGACGCGAAAGAGGAAATCCCGCGGCGCGATCTCGTTCCGAAACGCCTTGCCGATCTGAGCGATGCCGAACGGGAGCTCCGGGTGAAAAGAATCAACAATGTTCTTGAAATTGGTGAAGATGCCTTGCGCCGTCTCGGGCCGCAGATAGGCCGTGGCGGCCTCTTTGCCCGCGCCGACCGAAGTGGAAAACATCGTATTGAAACGGGAGCCGTCCGTGAGCGGGTCCGAAAAACCGCCAACATGTCCGCTGGCTTCAAGCACTTCGCGCTTGGTAACTAGGGCGGCATCTATGCTGTACATATCTTCGCGCCAGTCCACAAAGAGTTTCCACCAGAGCGCCTTGATATTTTTCTTAAGCGCCAAGCCGTAAGGCCCGAAATCCCAAAAACCGGCGAACCCGCCATAAATTTCGGCGCTCGGATAAACAAAGCCCCGCCGCTTGCATAATGAGACTACCTTATCAAGTAAATCTGTTTTTAGTTCGTTCTTCAACATAGAAAGATAACTGTACCGTAAATAAATAAAAAAGCAAAAATCAAAATGTGAAATGACAATGTAAAGCCTTAAAATTTTGAATTTTGGTCTATAATTTTGATTTTTGATTTTTGATTTTTCAACTTTGCATTTACTTCACGACTGTCCCCTGCCCCGGCTTGAACCCGACATCCGTCAGACTGGTGGTCAGCGGCCCGTGGGTGCTCGCCTGCACCGTCACGCCGGCAAACGGGTCGTCGCCCGTAGCACTGGCTTCGGTTACCAAAACGGGCGTGTTGTTGACTTGACTGAGACTCGGCACAAGCGAAACTTGAAAACTGACTTCCCTCGGACTATCGGAAAAACCGGTCCCCGCCTTGAGGTCGCCCGCGTCCCAGAGCACCTGCCCGCCAATGGGGTTGTAAGACACCTTTTCGTCCAAAGGCGACGAAGCGTCCAGCCATTTCATATAAGACGGCAAGGTGGCGGAAACTTTTACATTGGACAAATCGCTTGAACCGTTGGTCAAGAACCAGACGATCGTATAGCTCGTTTCGGCGTCAACCTTCGGCGGCAGGGGACCGCTATTGCTGAACGGCCCGGAAAAATAGAGCGCTCGGGCGGAAAGACCCAAGATTGAGGCGACGCGAACCGTCTTGGAAACGGTGGATGTCACTTCTTGAGACAACCCCGATTCGTTTAATCTTTTGCCGCTGACGGTGGCGGCCAGATTGATTTCCGGACTGTTGATTGATCGGATTGCCTGCTCGGAGAGGGCGCCTAACGAAAAGCTCAGAGTTTCGGTGTCGTCGGGATTGAGCACCGCCAGGCCGGATTTAAGAGTTTGGTCCCATAGCACCGTCCGGTCGGAGGAGCGATAAAAGCCGCTGCTCGCGGACACCGAGCCTGGGTCAAAAATATTGCCGGAGAGCTTCACGGCCACTTTGACGTCCGTGATTTTAACCCCGACATTGTTTGAAAGGGTCAGGTCTGCCCGGATGATTTTACCGGCTTTGGAGATATGAGTTTCCGCCGTGTCCCCGTCAAGGGCGAATGAGGTGCCGATAAACGGTTTTCTGATGGTAATTTTTTTGGCGGCGGTCAGAAAATTGGTGCCGATGCTGTTGGCATTGGCCGCGCTTTCGGTGCCGACGGAAAAACGAAAAGTTCTGTCTTCGTTGTCCTGACCGGCAATTTTGCCCCTGACTTTGACAGTGCGCTTGACGCCGGGTTTAATGTCGCCCAATTGCCAAAAACTGTTGCTCCACGAGGGCGCTGGGTCGGCGCTGTCAAAAGTGAAGCCGAAGGGGTACTCCGCCGCCAGGGCGAGATTCTGCAAAACCCCGCTGGCGTTTGAAACAACCTCAATCACCAGCTCGGTGTCCTGGTTGGCGTTGATTTCCTTGACCGACTCAACGGTGAGAGTCACCGGCGCGGAACTGATGGCCACGCTGTACTCTTTTTTCTTGGAAAAAATGGCGTTGGAACCTTTGAGCCGGTACTCGACGGAAACCTGGAGAACTTTGGCATCACCCTCTTCGCCAAAGAGCACTGCCTGAACTTTTTTGGTCGCGGTTTCCGCTTTTCTGACGGTGCCGAGCGCTTCGCGATACCGCTTGAGAGGGACGGTCGTATCGGAAGGCTCTCTGGTGCCGTCCGGATAGTCAATGATAAGGTCGGCTGTTTCAAGGTCGGCGTTGTTCTGATTGGTCACGCCAATCTCAAGCGGCACTGTCTCCCCGCCGGCAACCGACACCGGGCCGGTGATGGCAATATCCACGTTGTCGGAGGAGATAATGTTGCCGCCGCCGAAAAAGACATAGAGCGCCACACCGATTGAGGCTGTGAAAAAAATCACCGAGGCCAGAAAAAGTTTTTTGAGCAGCGCCAGCCGCTTGGCCGGGTCCTGAAATGGCCGCTCTTGACTGCTGACGGCTTCCGCGCCCCAGTTTTGGCGAACCGCCACGTTATGAGGCTTAAATCCGCCATGCTTTTTTTTCTCCGCGGTAAAATAATCATGCCGCGAGTAGAGGTTTTCCTTGAGGGCTTCCAGACTGTCCTCCGAATCCGCCTCTTTTTTAAAATCTGAATGATTGTCGGGGTCCATAGTTTCTAGTTAAGTGATGGCAATCATTATATCATGAGGAAACATGGGGGTGTAATTAAAAACTACCCAAAAATTTATCGTTCCTGGGTTTGGTCTTTGGACACTGCCCGCCCGTCTGGACTTCGTCCATGCGAAGTTGAGCGGGTGTTTTGTGTTTTTCGTTTATAACTGGCTTTCTTTAAGCGACCTGTTAATTGCCGCTAGAATTTTAGGCGTGAGAGTCTCCATTTTGAGAATCAGCTCATCACTCCAAAAAGGTGACTCAACGAATACTGCCGTGTCGGGCGATGAACCAAGATAGCCGAGGCTCCACAGAATCCGCAACACCAAAATGCATTCAAAATCGCGTGAGAGTTTTGCCGACAGCTTTTTCGCGCGGGCAAACAAAACGGCTTCCTCAACATGCCTGAAAAGCTCCTCATTTTTTTCCTCACCGGAAAGCAGACGCAGAAGAAGCGAAAAAACGCGGGCGAACACCAAAAGCGTCTCCGGCCTGTCACGAAATTCGCAGTAAAGGTCGGTGCTTTTGGAAACACCGGTAACCCGCCACCGCTCCCGGCCGCGCACCAAAGAAAGCTCGCCATAGAAAAAATTATGAACGGTGTAACGGAGTTTGGACTTCAAGAAACGTACCCCTTGGGCCGACGCCCCAATGAGCCCGAGGTCTCTGGTTAAAATGCGAAAGGACAGATTGGCTTCGCCGAAAGGGCTGCTGGCCAAAATAAATCCGGGAGTGTGATAGAGGTGGTGCATAAGAATAAAATTCGAAACAATATCTAAATTCTAATTTTTGAAATTTTAAACATTTCGTGATTTGCGATTTGTTTCGGATTTCGGATTTAGTGCTTCGGATTTAAAGCGCTCATTGTCATTAACGCCTTGAACGCACTTGGGAGAGCCGTCACTCCTTCGTCAGCGCAGAAATGTCCTTTGCCACGCTCCAAGACGGCTTTGGCGCCGAGGGCTTTTTGAAATTCAAGGCTGCGCGCCAGCGACACAGCCTCGTCGTTATCGGAAAAAATGGTCACAAACTTCGGACAATGGCTTTTGATTTTGGCCATATCAAGCGGCAACCAACAAAACTCCTCAATCTCCGGCATATTGAGACTGCCGGAAAAGCCAGCCACAAAAACACAGCCGCCGATTTTGGTTTTCCGGGCCAATAGTACGATATATCGTACTATTGCAATACAGCCAAGACTGTGACCGACAAAGTAGGTGTCTTTGTTCGGCCGGCCGACAGCGTTTCTGATGGCGGCAATCCACTCGGAAACTTTTGGCTTATCGCTGTGCGACATGGCAAGCGCGTGCACTTCAAAACCCCGAGCTCTCAGTTCCCACGAAAGCCACGGAAACCAATGGTTGTCCGGCCTGCCTTCCCGACCGTGAATTAAAAAAACCCGTTTTTCCATGGCAAGATTTATTTCACTATCCGCAGCCGCAAGCGCATATCTCCAATCAGCAGCTCTGCCGCCTCAAGCGAGGCGATAAAAACAATGCCTGAAAGATTAGTCTGGCGCATGATTGTTTCTTTATACTTCTCCGCCAAAATTCTGGCGGCGCCCTCTGCCGCCGCCTCAAGTCGCACCCTTTCGCCCGGCTCGAGTTTTGCTTCCTTCCGCAACTCTTGAATTGACCTGACAAGCTCGCGAACATCTCCCTCCTCCTTTAGCTCCGGGGTAACGGCGGTATCAAGCAGAATTGCCTCAGCCAGATTTTGATCAAGCGTAATTTCTTTTACGTTCACCTCGTCTTTAATCAGTCCTAGTAACGATTCTTGATTCATGATTCTTGATTCATGATTCTTGATGCGGAGCGAAGCCAGAGGCTGGCGAACTTTTATATTGGCTTTTGCCCGCGCTTCAAGCGCTAATGAAACTACTCTTCGCGCTTCTTCCATCTCCTGTATTACTCGTAATTCCTCATTCGTCATTCGTGATTCTACTTGCGGCCATTCTTCCAGATGCACGCTTTCTGGAAAACCTTTGACCTTTGCCTGCC
>JACPHR010000015.1 GCA_016188455.1 Candidatus Tayloriibacteriota bacterium
GCGGAAGCTTTTGAGACAATCAATCGGGCCGACTTTGTCCCCGATGAACTTAAAGATGAAGCCTACGAGGACTATCCGCTTCCTATCGGTTTTGGCGCGACCGTCTCCCAACCGACCACGGTTGCGTTCATGCTTGAGAAACTCGGCGTTCGTAAAGGAGATAACGTGCTTGATATAGGCAGCGGCTCCGGCTGGACCACGGCGCTCCTCGCCCACCTTGTTGGTCCAAGAGGAAAAGTCATCGGACTAGAAATCGTTCACGAACTTGTTGCACTGGGACGAAAGAATATTGAACGCGCTTATTCTGATGTTCTTGAGAACATCAGAATAAAGAAGCCGATAATCAATCAAGCCAAGCGGGGAAGCGCCGGACTGCCGGAGGAGGCGCCGTTTGACCGGATTTTAGTATCGGCGGCGGCAGAGAAAATTCCCAAAGAGCTTCAGCGCCAGCTGGCTGACGGAGGCATTTTAGTCGTTCCTGTCGGCGAGAAGGGCGCTTCCCAAACGATTTTCAGACTTCAGAAAAAACGGGACGGTCAGTTTGAAACCGAGGAATACCCGGGATTTGCGTTCGTGCCTCTTCAATGAGCGGATTTCATCGGTGGTTCAAAAAACAATTTGCAAACCCGTGAATTTCCGGGGTTTTCATTGGTGGAACTGAAATTAAGTTGATTTTTTATTGGCATTCGCTATAGTGGGCGGAGTTCCAGTTGTTTTGACATAAATCCAAACAAAGAAAGGGGGCGCTATGCTCTCGTGCATCAATAAAGCAGACGAAAACACCTTACGGCAAATTCAGGAAGAGATGGCCCTTCGCAAAATTCGCGAGTTATTTATCTTGTTCGGCATGGGAAGCCAGACCGACGGGCTTATCATGAACCTCATGTCGGTGCTCGGAGTTTTTTGTCTTCAGGCAAATCCTAAGACCATGACGGCGGCGGATGTTCTAAAACTTCGGAAAGTCGGTCTTATCGGCATGATTGGTTCCGGCGGTCCTTACTCGGTATATTCCACGACCGAGCCGGTTCCGTTTGACAGTAAAATCTTTGAGACGAAAGTTCCTTTTTTCGGCATCTGCCTTAGTTTTCAGATGTGGGCAAATCATTTGGGAGCCAGAGTGATTCCGGCCAAAGTCAAAGATTTCAATCCGAGCGCGAGGATGCTGGTTTTGGATAAGGAGGCGCCGCTTTTCAAGGGTTTACCGGCATCTTTCGTTGTGGCCCAAAGCCACAGCGACGAGATTCTGGAATTTCCGGGTATCCACATTACCGCGAGAAGCGAAACTGGGCATGTGGCCGCCGCAGAGGCGGGCCACCTTCACGGCATTCAAGGCCATCCAGAAATGTCTCAATCGGAATACGGACGGCAGATTTTGGGGCATTTTTGCCGAATAGTCTGCGACGCGAAAGACCGCTTTCCAGTGGCGGATGTGGCAGCGGAAAAAATCCAAGCTCTTCGGAAAAGAATCGACAAGAAAAAAGTGGTTGTGCCGGCGTCCGGCGGAGCGGATTCCTCGGTGGCTCTTGAACTGCTTCGCGAAGCTCTCGGAGAAAATGCCGAACAAATACGGGTGGTTTACATTGCCGGGCTTGACATGGAAGATGGCGCCGAGAAAATGCGGCGACGTTACGGCGGACAGTCGTGGTGCGAACTCAGAATCGTTGACGCCACAGAACAGTTTCTGGCGGCCCTCAAAGGCAAGACGGAACAAGGTGAAAAGCGTTTGGCGATGCAGAGTGTTTACACCTCTGTGATTGAGGAGCATATCAGAGACTTCGGCGCGGGCCTCGTGGTTCACGGTACGATATACCCCGACATTTCCGAAAGTGGTTTCTCGCTAGCCGACCTTGCCGAAAACGGCATTGAGCTTAGTGAAGAGGCAAAGAGAACGATGGCTGAGGTCTCATTAAACGTCGGTGCCCGAAAAGCCGAAATCAAAAGGCATCACAATATGGGAAACAACTTCACCGTGCCAGAGCTTATTCCTCTCGCCAATATGGTCAAAGACACTGTTCGCGAACTGGGAAGGACGCTAAAAATAAAGGAAGAAATTCTGATGCAGCATCCGTTCCCAGGTCCGGGACTTTCCGTTTTCATTGAGGGTGAATTTACCCTGGAAAAGCGGGACATGGCGCGCGCCGCCAATCGCATTTGGATTGAAGAAATCCGCCGGATTGGCAAGTACGAAGAAATCTGGCAGGCGCAGGCTGAAGTCACGGAGTCTTTCGTTACATGCGCGAAAGGCGACGAAAAAGGCAAGGGCCGATGCATCAGACTCTGCGCGGCGGTAAGCGTCAACGGCTTCACGGCCACGCCGTATCTTTTTGACATGGCGTTCGTAGTAAAAGTATCAACCAGAATCGTAAACGAGGTGAAAGGCGCGGGGGTTTGCGACTATAAAACCACGACCAAGCCGCCGGCAACGATTGTCTGCGGTTAATCATCGGCTTTAAGCCGTAACGCCGGGGAGTTCCACTCCTCGGTTTTTTCTTTGGAAAAATTCGGGACATTCTGTATAATTCTTTACAATGACGCTTAATGACGTAAGAAAAAAATACCTGAAATTTTTCGCCGAGCGCGGACACGTGGTCATTCCATCCGCTTCGCTCGTGCCGGAAAATGACCAGACCACGCTCTTTACCGGCTCCGGCATGCAACCGCTCTTGCCGTATTTGCTCGGGCGGCCGCATCCCGCGGGACAACGGCTTGCCAACTCGCAAAAATGCTTTCGGAGTGAGGACATTGAAGCGGTGGGGGACAATCGTCACACCACTTTTTTTGAGATGCTCGGCAACTGGTCGCTCGGAGACCCGTCCACCGGTGTCCAGGCAGGCTATTGGAAAGAGGAGCAGTTAAAATGGTTTTTGGCGTTTCTCACCGAAGAGGTCGGCATCTCAAAAGAGCGGCTTGCCGTAACCTGTTTTGAAGGAGACGAGAAGCTCGGATTGCCGCGCGATACCGAATCGGCGCAGGTGTGGCAGAAGCTCGGCATACCGAAGGAGCGGATTTTTTTCTACGGCGCCGGCAAAAACTGGTGGAGCCGTTCCGGCGTGCCGGAAAATATGCCGGTAGGGGAGCCGGGCGGGCCGGATTCGGAGGTATTTTATGAGTTTACGCGGGTTGAGCACGACATAAAATTCGGGGAACACTGTCATCCCAACTGCGACTGCGGCCGCTTCATGGAAATCGGCAATTCAGTTTTCATGGAATACCGAAAGATTGAAAATGGCTTTGAAAAGCTATCCCAGCGCAACGTTGATTTTGGCGGAGGGCTAGAGCGCATTACCGCGGCGGCCAATAACGAGCCGGATGTATTTAAAGTTGATATCTTCCAAAAAATTATTAGTAATTTGCCAAGTGCTTGGCGCGATACGAGACTGCAACGAATTGTGGCGGACCACAGTCGCGCAATTGTTTTTCTGATTTCAGATGGAGTTTATCCATCAAATAAAGGGGCGGGATATATTTTACGCAGATTAATGAGGCGAGTGTTTGCGCAGATACAAGTACACCAGGCTACTTCGTTTTCTGGATTAGACACTCTCCCCCAAGGAGTTCAGGCGGATTTACAGGCAATTTTTACGGCGGTTGTACACGCTTATGAAAACTTTTACCCGAGGCTTGACGTATCCACCGTGAATACTGTTTCCCGTGATGAATGGGAAAAATTTCGGGAAGTATTCCGCAAGGGACGGAAAGAAATTCAAAAGATGGAGATTATTGAGGCACGGGAGGCCTTTTATCTGTCTGAAAGTTTTGGTCTATCATATGAAATCATTAAGGATATTGCTGGGGAAAAAGCGCTGAATCTCAAAAAAGAAAAGTTTGATGAGGAGTTCAAAAAACATCAACAGATTTCACGAGCCGGTTTAGAGCAGAAATTCAAAGGGGGGCTTGCTGATACGAGCGAGATGTCGGTCAAATATCATACCGCCACACACCTTCTACATCAGGCACTTCGAGATGCACTTGGAACCGAAGTCCGGCAGAAAGGAAGCAACATCACGCCGGAGCGTTTGCGGTTTGATTTCACCTTTCCGCGTAAAATGACTGACGAAGAAAAGAAAAAGGTGGAGGATATTGTAAATGAGAAAATCCGCGAATCATTGCCCATGCAAAACGTCATTTTGCCTTTGGCCGAAGCGGAAAAAACCGGCGCCCTGCATTTCTTCGGCGAAAAATACGGCGACCAAGTGAGCGTTTACTACATAGGCAGGGACCTCAAAATCGCCTACTCAAAAGAATTTTGCGGCGGGCCGCATGTCAAAAATACCGGCCTTTTGGGCGTTTTCAAAATAACTAAAGAAGAAGCGGTCTCGGCCGGCGTTCGCCGTATTAAAGCGGTGCTTGCTTAAAAATTTCCAGAACACAGACCGCACAAAAGCCAAACAAAACACAATTTTCCAAAGCACAAATATCCTTTCTTCGCGCCAGTTTGGTTTTTGGATAGCATGCTTTGTGTTTTGATTCATATGTTATAATTTCATAATGATCCTCTTTACCTTTTCTAAAAAGTCGGTAAAAAAGGTTGGCTTGGCGCTGGACATCGGCAGTAAAACCGTTGGCGGCGCGCTTTTTGAAAAAGACGCCGCGGGCAAAATCAAGCTTTTATACACCGCCCGCGAGCCGATCGCTTTTCAAAAAATACTGACCGGCAAAAATCTTCTCTCGGCCATGCTCCGCTCGCTTGAGCTGGTTCTGGTTCATCTTGAAAAATATGGTTTGGCGCACCTCAATCTGAATTCCAAGGTCAATTATCATTTAGACACCGTGGCCGCGGTGGTTTCTTCGCCGTGGCACGCCTCGGAAACAAAAACTTTGAAATTGACGCGGGAAAAGCCTTTCGTGGTTACGGAAGCTTTAATAGGCAACCTGCTTGCCAAAGAAGAAGGGGATTTTACGGAAAGACAACCGGGCGGCCAGTCCCACGACCCGCGGCCGGACGTGCTTGAGCATAAAATTTTTGAAATGCGGTTGAACGGCTACCCGACAGCCGACCCCTTCGGTAAAAAGGCGAGTCAGCTTGAACTTTCTATTTTTACCAGTCTGGCCATCAAGTCCCTGATTGAAAAGACGCAGACTTTGATTTCGCGGCATTTTCCTCTGTCGCGCCTTCAGTGGCACACATTTTCTCTGACAGCCTTCGCTTCAATCAGAGATTCCTTTCCCGACATTGAGGATTTTCTCGTGGTGGAGGTGGGGGGAGAAGTGACAGATGTAACCATAGCGAAGAAAGGCATACTGGCCGAGGCGGTCAGTTTCCCCTTGGGCCACAACGGCCTTTTACGCGCCCTTGACCGAATTTGCAACAACCATCCCGAATGCGCCCTTGACGCGTTGCTGAAGCTTCACCGCCAAGCTAAACTCAATTCCGCGGATAAAGACAAAGTTGAACGGGCCATCGCGAACGCCGAAATTTCCTGGCTCAAATTTTTTAACGACGCTATCTCAAATTTTTCCGCGGAAACTTTTTTGCCCCGAACAGTTTTTCTTTTTGAGGACGGACCGTATGCCTCGATTTTTGAGGAGTTTATCAAGAGCGCTGAATCAAGCCAATTGGCCGCCACCGAGCCTTTTACCGTCAAGACCGGGGATGATATCTGGGCGGCTTTTGCCGCTCCGGGCCAACCTCTTGCCGCCGACGCGGTGTTGGCCATGGAGGCGGATTTCGCCGCCCGATTTGAAAATCGGCCTTAAAAATCTTCGCCATCCTAGAATCGGCTTAAGGTTTGTGGTAAACTGGATTTAAGATGCCAAAAAATGTTTTACAAGACGTTGTGCCCAGAGGCAGCCGAAAAAGTATCCGGGAGATTCCGGTGTCCCGCCAAAACCGCGATAATCGCCCCGAGTTTGTAGCCTACCGCGAGGGCGGGGTTGAATGGCAAACTGGCGGCCCGGGCCGGTTTTCAAAGTGGGCCATTTGGCTTATCGGCATTGTCTCCGCCTTAGTGCTTCTGGCTGTTCTCGGCAATATCTTTTCCGGAGCCACTGTCACTCTTACGCCAAAATCCCAAGCCGTAAAGGTGGATTTGGAACTGACCGCCAAAATCAAGGCGCCAGCCGGCGAGCTTTCTTACACCCCTTTTTCTTTGGTCCGCGAGAAAGAAATCGCCGTACCCGCGGATGGGGAAAGGCCGGCGGAACTGAGGGCGTCGGGGAAAATTATTATTTACAATAATTACAGCGCCACGGGGCAAAGACTGGTTAAAAACACCCGGTTTGAAACGCCCGACGGCCTGATATATAAAATCGCCGATTCGGTAACGATACCCGGCAGGCGCGCCGTTTCAGGCAAGACCGTACCGGGAAGCATTGAGGTTATGGTTTACGCCGAATCGGCCGGAGAAGAATACAACATCGGCTTGACCGACTTTACCATACCCGGTTTCAAATCCAACCCGGAGCGCTTCGCCAACTTTTACGGCCGCTCCAAAACAGCGATGACCGGCGGCAAAATTGGCACCGAGAAAATCGTTTCGGACGACAAAGCGCTCCAGGTTCGGCAAAAACTTGACGCGACGCTTTTGAACGAGCTTGTGGCCGAAGCCCGCGCCCATCTGCCAAAGGATGCCATTTTCTACGATAAGGCGTATCGGCTACGGTTTGAAGCGGTGCCGGCGGCCGGCGAGGCTCCGAAGGACAGCGTGATGTTTCGCGAGCGCGCCCGCTTCACCGCCTACTTTATTAAAAGAGCGGACCTGTCCCAGGCAGTCGCCCAAAACGCGATTGATAATTTTGACGGCGCTCCAGTGGCAATGCCGGGAGAGGAGAAGTTGATTTTCAGCTTAAGCGGCAAAGACGTTTATAATCCCACCAGCGTCGGCCCGATTAGTTTTCATCTCAAAGGCGACGCCGGCATCGTTTGGCAAATTGAACCCGATAAACTGACGGCTGAGCTGGCCGGCAAAGGTAAAAATGAGCTTCCGGCAGTCGCCGCCCGCTATCCGGCGGTACTCAAAGCGGACGCGGTTGTCAGGCCTTTCTGGAAAAGCGTCTTTCCGAAATCAGCC
>JACPHR010000016.1 GCA_016188455.1 Candidatus Tayloriibacteriota bacterium
CTGCAAACGCGCCTCGGCCGCGCTCGCGGACTCGCGCGGGCAAACCCAAAAAACTTCCTTCCATTTCTTTGCACGGCTCCTCCCCCGACCCCTCCGCCGAAAGGCCAAAAAGAGGAAAGGAAGTTTTTGGTTTGCGTCGCCGAAAAATGCTAGAATACGAACATGGATAATCCGTCAAATAAAACGATAGAAACCTATCGTCAGAACTTTGATAAATATGTTGAACGTACCCCGCGTCAGATTGAGGGCGAATTTAAAGCGTGGATAGATTCTTTTCTTTCCCATATCCCGCAAGGTGGCGCGATTTTGGAAATCGGCTCGGCAGCGGGGCGCGATGCTCGGTATTTTGCCGAAAAGGGCTATAAAGTGCTCGCCACAGACATCATTCCGCAAGCGTTGGAGAAACTCGCCACAGAGGGCTTTGAAACGTCGGAATTTGATTTTCGGGACGCGCCTAAGCCAGAATGGACAGATAAGTTTGATGGATTTTTCGCAAATGCCGTTTTGCTCCATGCTCCGCCAGATGTATTTGAGAGCGCCTTGCGAAATGTCGCGCTCATTCTAAAGCAAAACGGCGTTGCAGCTTTCTCACTCAAAACTGGTGAGGGCGAAGAAATATCGCTTGAAAAAATGGACGCACCGCGATATTTCCGCTATCACACCGAGCCGGAAATCCGCGAGATTTTGAGCAAACTCCCATTTGAGATTATCAGCAGCACCTCTATCGCCGATGACGGAAAGTGGTTGCATGTCGTAATGAAGGTGAAAAAATAAATGCATGAGAACAGACAAAACAATCGGCTTCGCTCCTGACCTCGTTCCGCTTGTTTTGGATGGATCAAAAACTCTCACATATCGGCTTGGCGACAAATGGGACTTTCTCCAAGTTGGCGACAAAATACTAACTGATAATAGTGAAACAGGGAAAGTGTTTGCCGAGTTAGAGATAACACACAAAGAAAAAGGAACTTTTGGCACTTTGCGCGATGACCGCGAAGGACACGAAATGTATCGCTCGCCAGAGGAACGCCGCGCAACCTTTGAGAAATACTACAAACGTCCGATTACTGACGATGAACCGGCGATTATTCTCGGCTTCAAGGTTGTGCGTAAGACGAGCGATAAAAATCAAAACGCCGTCCGTATCTACGACAAAATCGCCGAGGATTACGCAAAAACCTATGACGCGATAGACGGAGAAGAAGACCTTGTTTTTCTCCAAAAGTTTCTCGGCGTGTTAGCCCCCAAGTCGCATATTTTGGATATCGGTTGCGGCACGGGATTTTCTGCGGGTTTCTTCGTTCAAAACGGAATGTCGGCAGAGGGTATTGACCTTGCCGAGAACATGATTGCAATAGCAAAACGAAACTATCCAGATATTCCTTTTGCCGTCGCCGACATTCTTGAATACGCACCCGCCGCACCAATGGATGCGGTTTGGGCGGGATATTCGCTCTTTCATTTTACTCAGGAAGATTTTGAGAAAGCATTGGAGAAAGTCAAAACATATCTCAAGCCCTCCGGCGTGTTCGGGCTTGTCATGCAAGAAGGCGAAGGAGAAATAGAAGTGCCGGAGCCGTTCGCACCGGAGGAAACTATCTACCTGCATTTATACTCGGAACACGAGTTGAAAGAAATACTTGAGCGGCACGGATTTGAAGTTGTTGAAGTTTCCCGTAAATCCGCAAAGGAAGCAAAAGAGTTTTCGTACAACAAACTGCTTTTTGTTGTAAAGCCGCGCGTTTAGAGGGAGCCAGTCACGCCGTTTTATAATTTTTCTTCAAAACGGCGGGGCTGGTTGTGCGCGGACTGGGCGGGTGGGCCAAGCACATATCAATCTGCCTGCGCCTTAGCGCAGACCGCATTGAAGCGCATCGGGTCGCCTTTTGATTACGGAACAAGGGGCTTCAATGTGAATACTTTGTTGCCCCTTGTGGAGTTTTCAAAAGGCGACGCAAACCAAAAACTTCCTTTCCTCTTTTTGGCCTTTCGGCGGAGGGGTCGGGGGAGGAGCCGTGCAAAGAAATGGAAGGAAGTTTTTTGGGTTTGCCCGCGCGAGTCCGCGAGCGCGGCCGAGGCGCGTTTGCAGGAGCGTGCGCAATCAGTCGCTTTGCGACTGAAAATAGGTGCGAGCCGTGGTATAAATACTCACAAAACGAGCGAAGCGAGGTTTGTGACCTCAAAGCAAGCAAACGGCTTTGCTTGCGACCACTGTTACTAAGCACTATTGCTAAGCGGAGTACTAAATATTCTACTAACTTGGCGATCGCCTTGATAGTAGAAATGAATACTTGAACCGTTAGCCTTGCTAACGTTTCAACCACTCCGGTCCTTGCCGAACCAAAAGTTTTTCTTTGTCTTTAGGGTATGCCATAATCTCTTCTACAATCTTCTCTAGGCGCATGCCTTGCGAACCTTTGACCAAAACGATGTCCCTCTCTCTCATAATCTCCTCAACAAACTTGCCCGCTTCCGTCGCGTCCTCAAATTGAAAGATGTTCTTTTCATCCAGGCCGTTGTCAAGCGCGCCCATGGCGATGTCTCGCGCCCGGAGGCCAACTGTTACCAAAAGACCCGCCGCCGCGGCCGCTTCCTCGCCGGCTTTCTCGTGAGCTTTGGCCGAATACTTCCCCAATTCAAGCATGTCGCCCAATACGGCGATTTTTTTACCCTGAGACTTTGCATCGGGGCCGCCGTCAGTTTTTATTTCGCCCAAAGTCCGCAGAGCCTCGGCGACAGCCACCGGCGAAGAATTATAGCTGTCGTCAATTATAGTAGTGTGTTTGACGCCCGAAATTATACGCATCCGGCCCGGTGGCGCGGTATATCTTGCAATGCTATCGGCCATGTCAACTATATTGAGCCCGAGACTCTCGCCGAAAGCCAGCGCGGCCAGCGCCGGATAAACATGTTGGCGACCAAGCGCGCCCCGCAAGCTTATCGGTACGGCATTGCCGTGGCGATTGACCTTAAAAGTTATGCCTGCCGGCGTGGCTCCGTAACGGTTTTTCTCATAAGTTATCTCAAGGTTTGAAGCCTGAAAATCAGCCGGCTCTTCAATGCCGAAAATGGCAAGCTTGCATTGGCGCTTGCTGTCGCGCAGAGCCATCACTTCGCTGTCATCGCTGTTGAGAAAAAGCGTACCGTCGTCTTTGAGCGATTGCACCAAAAAACTTTTCTCTTTGATGACCTCTTTGGGCGATTTGAAAAATTCAACGTGAACGGGCACGTCGCTCAAGCGTGTCACGACGACCGCGTCGGGATGGAGCAGATTTCCAAATCGTTTAATATCGCCGGGTTCGCCCGCGCCCACCTCCATTACCAGCCAATCGGGATAATTATTGCTAAAGAAAATCGCTCCGAGACCAAACAAGATGTTGCGGGCCCAAAGAAACGGATTGCCGTAGGCGCTAGGAAGACCGAGAATGGTGAGCGGAATCCCCATATGGCTGTTGAAACTTTTCTCGCTCTTGCGAACGCGAAAGTGTCCCACAAGCACGCCGTGCAAAGCGTCTTTGGTGGAAGTCTTACCGACAGTGCCGGTAACCGCCACGATTTTCGGTTTGTACCGCGCCAGCATCAAACGGGCTTCCAAGGTCAAGACGGTTATGATGAGTGATTTCAGAAATTGTTTAAGCATGTTTCCAATTTACAATTTATAAATCCCAAACTCCAATAGTCGGGACAAATTCAAAATTACAATTTCTAAATTCAAAACACAGAGATTGTCCCGTTTGGAGTTTGTAATTCCGGTCATTGTTTGTAATTTGGCGCTTGTGATTTGGGATTGCCCGACCGGTAATTTGCGAAGCGCAAATTACCGGTCGGGGGGGATTTTGTAATAATTAATAAGAAACTTAGCGGTTGCCATGAAAGGCGTGGTCAGGGTATGCGAGGCAAAGTCGCCCCCCACCCCTTTGGGCTCAACCGTGTAGAGAAAAACGATAAATTTCGGGTTATACGCCGGAAAGTAACCGAAAAACGAGTGTAAGTACCTGTCATCATAATAGCCTCCGCCTCCTTCTTTGGCAATCTGGGCCGTGCCAGTCTTGGCGGCAATACTGTAGTTTTTCATTTTGACGCTGCCGCCCAATAGCGCCTGGTCAACGACAGTGACGAGCATACGGGAAATTTCCTCGGTGGTTTCGGGTTTGATGACCTGAAGGCCTTTATCATAAGCAATCTTCTTGCTGACGCCGACCCTGTAATCTATCTGTTTTACCAGATGAGGCGTGACAAGATAGCCGCCGTTGCCGAGAGCGCTCATGGCGCGGACAGCGATAATGGGGCTCATAGCGATGCCCTGGCCGAAGGAAGCCGTGGCGTGTTCCAGCTCGCGCGGGCTTTTGAGATTGTCAATCAGACCGGGGGTTTCGTTCGGCAGGTCAATACCCGTCTCTTCGCCCAAACCGAAACGTTTGAAATAATCGGAGAAAAGCTGATTGCCCATTTTTAGGGCGACATAGGCGGCGCCGGTGTTGAGGGATTCGTTCAAAACGGCCTGCATGTTGACCAAGCCGCGGCCCTTGCCGTCAAAGTTGGAAATTTTTGAGTTGTTGAGAATGAGAAAACCGTTATCAACGTAGGTGCTTTCGGCGGTCACCGTGCCGGAATCAAGGCCAGCGGCCATGGTCAGCGGCTTTATGATGGAACCCATTTCATAGACGTTTTCCACGATGGGGTTGGCGAACACCGCCGGGTCTTTTTCGTTTTGCAGGGCGTTCGGGTTGAAAGTCGGATAGTTCGCCATGGCGTAAATTTCGCCGTTTTTCGGGTCCATGACGATGCCGCCCGAGGCCTTGGAATGCCACTTCTCCTGCACGGCGGCCAACTGCTCTTCCAGAAAGGCCTGCGCCGTCGGCTCAATAGTGCTCTCAAGGTCGCCTTCAAATCTTGATTTGGCGTCAACTCCCTTTTTGATGTTGGAAAAAATTTCGGCGAAGAAATTTGAATACAGGTTGCTTGAATCCCGCGACAAAACGTCTTGGTAGTAACTTTCCAAACCGTAGCGGCCGGCCAAAACATCCCCCTTGTAGCCAACGAGGCCCAAGGCATTGGCCGCCAGACTTTTATAGGGATAGAAACGATAGCGGTCCTTGTACACCAAAACGCCGGGGATTTTCAAAGCGTCAATTTTTTTCGCCGCTTCTTCGTCCACTTTTTTGCCGATAATGCCGTAGAGGCTGTCTTTTTGGGCGGCGCGAGCGAAAAATAATTTTTCGTCAAGCGGCATGATAGAGTTTATTTTAGCGTAGACTTGCGCCGGCTCTTCCAGAGCCTTCGGATTGATGCCAATGGTGAAACCGGTTTTGAGGATAGCCGCCCCGACGAGACCTTCGTCCTTATTGCGGAAGAAAATTGCGCCGCGGCTAAAAATGTTTTCGTTCGGGTGAAGATACTGACGTTCCGCCCGCAGACGAAAATCGTCTCCCGAAACTATCTGGACAACGTAGAGCTTGCCAATGAGCACGAGGACTGCCAGACAAACGACGCCCGAAATGAGGCGGATGCGAAAAACCGAATTAGATTTCATTGTTCAAAGACAAAACTTTACCCAGTGACTTTCGGGTAATGAAAGTCGCCGATGAAATTCCGGTAAAGCCTTTGGACCGCGCGAGGTCAACGGTAACGCCCCTCTTCAGATTGGAGTACGCAGTCTCAAGCTTTTCAACGCTGCCTTCAAGAGCAATGATGGATTTTTCCGCCTTTTGGCGCTCCACGGCGTTGATGACGGTACTGCTTACTAAATAAACGTATAAGCCTAGAGAAACAACGACACCCGCGGTTAAAAACCGAAAGATGTTTTTGCCGTCGCTTATTTCATTTTTAATTTTTTCCACCATGTTTTTTATTCGTGTGCGTGTTCGTCCGCCGTGGCGGATTCGCATACTCTTCTTAATTCGCGTGTGCGCATTCGTGGCGCGCTATTCGCATACCGTTTTTTCAATGATTCTCAACTTGGCGCTCCGAGACCGCGGATTTTCAAGGATTTCCTCTGGCGAAGCCATCACGGGTTTCTTGGTGAGAATACGTCCTCTATTCTCAGCCGCCAATTTTTTCCAGTAATTTTTCACTATTCGGTCCTCAAGACTGTGAAAGGAGATGACCGCCATCCTTCCCCCGACATTCAAACATTCAAAACCTTTTTGCAAACCCTCCTTGAGCGCGCCGATTTCGTCATTGACGGCGATCCGCAGAGCCTGAAATGTTTTGGTGGCTGGATTAAGCCTTCCGTAGAGCCCTTTTTTCGGTATCGCCCTTTTGATGACCGCGACTAAGTCCATCGTCGTCTTTATTGGCCGTTTCCGCCTTTCTAGCGTTATGGCGCGAGCGATTCTTTTGGCGAATCTCTCCTCGCCGTAGCTCTCAATGATCTGGGCAATGTTGCCTTCTTCCCATGTGTTTACGATTTTGAAAGCGCTGAGGTCGGAGGGTCCTGGATGGTTTTTAAAAGTCATCAGAAGCGGCTCGTCCTTCTGGAAAGAAAATCCCCTGCCGGATGCTTCAAACTGATTGGAACTTAAGCCGAGGTCAAGAAGCATTTTATCCACTGCCGTTACTTTGATTTCGGCCAGGACGGCGTCCAGGTCTCGGAAGCTCGCCTGCTTGAGAATAATTTTGGCAGTCGCCTCTTTGAGCCTCTCCCCCGCTTTGGCCAGAGCGTCGCCGTCAAGGTCCGTGCCGATAATCACGCCCTTGGCGCCGAGCAACTCTGCTACCGCCTTACTGTGTCCGCCGCCGTTTACGGTGCCGTCAAAAAAAACATCATCAAGCTTGATATCTAAACCTGTTATTACTTCTTGTAAAAGAACTGATTTGTGCATCATTTTCTTAACGAGTCTGCGAGTTTTAGAAAATCTGCATCCAGCACTTATTTCACGAAATAAACTTTTGTTTCTGCAAGAGATTCTGAAACGCTAATCTCACGCTGTTACAAAATATTTGTTCTGTAAAATAAGTGCTGGACTGTGAAAAATATATTCACTTCGTTCATTATTTTTCTACAGCACGCCGACTTGCCCCAATTTTTCCGCCAACGTATCCGCCTGTTTCTCTATCGTCTCTTTGTTGGCTCTCCACACCTTCTCGTTCCAAATTTCCACCCGACTCTCTACGCCGATAACCGCCACTTTGGTCTGAAGTTTCGCCCAATCTTTCAAGAAATCCGGAATCAATACGCGCCCGATGGAATCTACTGCCGTCTCAATCGCCCCTCCGAACATAAAACGGTTGAAACTGCGGTTATTGGCCTGAAGCATGCTGCTCTCCGAAAGTTTCTCGGCAATCTTTTTCCATTCTTTGAGAGTAAAAATCGCCACGCACTTATCCAGTCCCCGCGTCAACACCACTTTCTTGCCCATTTCCTGCCTGAATTTGACCGGCAAGGACAGCCGGTTTTTGTCATCAATAGCGTGTGTATATTCTCCTATTAACATACAATGTGAATTACGAATCTGTGCGAATGTACGAATAAAATAAAGCTACTTTTTTCTTGAATGTACCGGCACTTTCTCTTTACGAACCATGCCGACAACTATTGTTATCGGTAACGCAAACTGTTTTCCTTTATAAAAAACTTTGTAGATTTTTTTCTCGATTTTCATGATTCGTATATTTGTAATAATTTGTTATTGTATTATTCCCCACTTTTTCCCACTTACATAAAAGTATATAACACTTCTTCCCACTATTAAACAACCCCCGCCTGTGGATAACGGGGGGATAACTTGCAGAGACGAAAACAACCAATCCGCCAAAGGATAAATAAAAAAACCCCGCCAAAATTAGTGCGGCTTTTTATCCATGTCCGTTCAGGTATTGGCGTCTTGTTAACCCTTCGGTCGTAACGTGGGAAACAAAATCACCTCCTTGATGTTTTTGGCGTCGGTCAAAAGCATGGTCAGGCGGTCAAGGCCGATACCGACGCCGCCCGCTGGCGGACAGCCGTATTCAAGCGATTCCAAAAAAAGTTCGTCATTCGGTTGGGCTTCCTTGTCCCCCGCTTCTCTGTTTTTCTCCTGCGTCGAAAATCGCTCGCGCTGGTCAATTGGGTCGTTGAGCTCGGAAAAGGCTTTGGCAATTTCCATGCCGCCCGCCACCAGTTGAAAAGCGTCCACCAGAGTGTCATCGCCGTCTTTTTTCTTGGCTAGCGGAATATAGTTTTTGGGGTAATCAATGATAAAGGCTGGCTGGATTAATTTTGGCCGGCAGGTCTTTTTGTAAATGCCGTCCATAATCTTTTCTACGCCGTCCGCCGGTTCAACTTTCACTCCAAGCTGAGCCGCTTTCAAAGCAATCTCGCCGCGGCTGATTTTTGCCGGGTCGGTGATGAGGGCGTAGCGCTGGAGCAACTCAAAATATCTGACGGTGGCGAACGGCTTGCCGAAATCTATCTGGTTACCATCGAACACAACCTTTTTGTCCCCGACGGCCTCTTTGACAACGGCTTTTACTGTTCTCTCCACGAAAGCGCGCTGCCGCTCCGCGCTGCTGTATGCCTCATACCACTCCACGGTGGTAAACTCCGGGTTATGGGTCGCGTCAACGCCCTCGTTTCTAAAACTCCGCCCGATTTCATATATTTTGGGTAAACCGCCGACCAAAAGTTTTTTCAAATCCAGTTCCGGCGCCACCCGAAGATATAAGTCAATGCCGAGAGCGTTATGGCGGGTAACGAACGGTAGAGCGTTGGCGCCGCCCGCGAGCGGCTGAAGCATGGAAGTATCCACTTCCAAAAACCCTTCTTGGTCAAGAAGGCCGCGCAACGCTTTCACCATGCGCGAGCGGAGCACAAAGCGGGTTCGCACCTCCTCGTTCATCAATAAATCCAGATAGCGCTTACGAAACCGTTCCTCCACGTCCTGCAGGCCGTGCCACTTTTCAGGCAGTGGCCGCAAGCTTTTAGAGAGCAGCCGCCAGCTTTTTACTTCTATGGTTTTTTCCTTTCGCTTGGTGAGAAAAAACTTGCCATGGACTTCCACGAAATCGCCGATGTCAACGACCCGCGAGAATAAATCAAAAATGCCCGTGTCGGCCGAATCCTTTTTGATGAGGCCTTGAAAACGGCCGGTGCCGTCGTCAAAGGTGAAGAAAATCAATCCCCCTTGTGGACGCAGCAGCATAATCCGCCCCGCCAGCGCGAGCGATTTTTTCTTGGAAAGCTTCGAAAAACTTTCCGCGGCTTCTGCAAGAGAGCAATCCCTCTCCGCCGTCACGGGGTACGGGTTAACGCCTTTCGCCTGAAGCAGATGAAGTTTTTCCAGTCGGGCATTTCTGATTTCTTCTATAGAGGCCATGAGTTAAAAGCAAAAATTAAATATCAAAAATTAAAATGACAATTCAAAAATTACAAACGAAAAAGACCGCCGTAAATTTTCAGATTTTACACTGTAGTTTTTCATTTTCATATTTCATTTTTTATTTAAAGTTACTCAATATCCATTATTTTATATTCCACCACGCCGCCGGGAGTGGTAACTTTGAAATAGTCGCCTTTTTTCTTGCCGATCATGGCGGCGCCCAAAGGCGAGTGAATGGAAAGTTTTGATTCGGTCAAATTGGCTTCTTCAGAGCCGACGATTTTATATTTTGCCTTTGTTTTGTCGTTCTGTTTTTCAATCTGGACAATCGAGCCGATGCCGACCTCATCGCTGTGGCGAAGCGACATGATAACCGCCGACTTGAGCATCACTTCCAATTTGGCAATCCGGTCCTCAACGTTGGCTTGCGTTTCGCGAGCCTCATGATACTCGGCGTTTTCCGCGAGGTCTCCGAGCGACTTGGCGTATTCAAGATTTTCGGCCACCTCTTTGCGCTTGACGGTTTTCAACTCCTCAAGCTGCTTTGAGAGCTCGTCAAATTTCTCTTTGGTTAAATACTCCGTTTTATCGTCCATGAGATATGTTCGTTTGACTAAATAATGTTGCATACTATCTGAATTTTAGATTAAAGTCAATTTTTCAGATTACTTTCACTAAAACACAAAACACCCGCCCGACTGCGCATGGACAAAATCCAGGCGGGCGGGCAGCGCACAAAAACCAAACAAAATTTCAAACGATTCAAAACACAAACCGTTTGTGCTTTTGGGTTTTGTGCTTCGTTTGGATTTTGGACATTGTGCTTTGGGCTATTTTATTTTAGGTATTCCGGCGTATGCGCCGCCATCCATTCAAAAAGTTGGCGCATGACGTAAAGCGCCCCGACGGTATTTTCGTAAGGCCCTTTTTCCATGATGGCCGCGAAGGCAAACCTCGGCTGGTCGTACGGCAAAAAACCGATAACCCAAGAGTTGACGAATTTTTTTGAAGTGCCTAGCTCGGCAGTGCCAGTCTTGGCGGCAATGGCCACTTGAGGGATATTGAGCCCTTTGGCCGTGCCTGAAAGTACCGCCGCCCGCATGCCCTCTTTCACCACTTGTATTTGATCATCGCTGAACGGTAGGATTTTTTCTTTTCTAATGGCGCCCATCTCCTCTGTCCGAAGAAGAGTCGGATTCAAAAGCCGCCCGCCGTTTCCGATGCTGGCTGTGGCCCGAACCATCTGGAGCGGCGTTACTTGGAAGCCGTATTGGCCGATGGCGGTGTGATAAGTGTCACCGATTCTCCACGAGTCGCCTTTGAAATTTTCTTTTTTCCATTCAGGACTGGGAATGGAGCCGGCTTTGTCAAGCAGGGAGTTTCCCGGCACGGTCTCGCCGAAGCCGAAAAGCCGCATGTATTTTTCTATGACGGCGATGCCCAAGCCCGGTTGGTCTTCAAAACCGCCGCCGATTTCGTAGAAATAGACATCCGATGAAACCGCCAGAGCGGCGCGCATGTCAACATAGCCTTGCGCCCGCCAATCCTTGAAGACGCTTTTTTTGCCCGGATCAAAGGGGTTGGGAATGGCGATTGAGCCGGTGCTTAAAATTTCTTTCTTCGGGTCAATCACGCCCTCTTTCAGAGCTGCCAGGGCGATGAATGGTTTGACGATTGAGCCGGGAGTATAGAGGCCGTCCGTCACTCGGTTTAAGAAGGGATTTTGTTTGCTTTGGACAAAATTACGGATGTCGCGGCTGTTGGTCCTGTCCGACATGACATTTGAATCATACTCCGGAAAACTGACGGCAGTGATAATTTCCCCGGTGTTGACATCCATCAAAACAGCCGCCCCGCCGTCAAAGCCGATCTTCGTGGCCTCAGTTTTCATCAGTTCGTAAAGCCTGTTTTCAATCCGGGAATCAATAGCGAGAGTTAGGCTGACACCGTCTCGGGACGGTTCAATGACACTCTCGCTTTCCACTCTTCCCAAAGCGTTAAGCTCAATGATTTTCAAACCGTTTTGGCCGGCCAGTACCCGATTGTAAATCTTTTCCACGCCATCCACGCCATCGTAACGTTCTTGATGATAGAAGCCGTTGATGTCTTTTACCGGGTAACGGACGTAACCTAAAACATGAGCGAGCCCCGCCATCGGCGCGTAGACGCGGCGTGAAAATTCGCTGCTGGTGCCGGTATAAAAATTTGAAGCCAGAGACAGCTTGTTGCGGTCGTAGATTATGCCCCGCTCCGGAAAAATAATCGTCTGTCGGAGACTGTTTTGCTCGCTTTTCAGGGCGTAGGCTTTGCCTTGGGCGATTTGCAGCGTGGAAATTTTTGCCAAGAACGCAAGGAGTATCAGGCAGAAAAAAATGCCGCAGCTGATTACCGTGCGCTTTGAAATCGGTTTTTCCAACCGGCCTTCAAATTGGCTCTGGTCAAACTGCGGCAAATTTTTGGCGTCAATCAGAATCTCGTCAGGGTCGATTTCCCTGCCCCAGTTTTTCTGGCGCAGGCTTTTCTTGAAAATATTTTTCAGATGGCGCAAATTCATGGCTGAAATGTAAATTTAAAAACAAGACCGCATTTGACGTCTTTATCTCAAAACCGCAAATGTTTTTTCAGCAAAACGGCAGCAATGAAAAGAACGCTGGCGGTGACTGTGTAGATGGCGGCAATGGGGAAAAAACGGCTTGGCGCGCCGTAAAGCCCGTCAATCATAATGGCCAGAAAGATGCTCTCGTAGAAATTGTCAAATAAAAACAAACAGACTATGGCCGCCAGGCAGACAAGCCAAAGCGGAGCTACAAAAACTCCTAGTATAAGAATGGCATCAAGAACGATTCGTTGTTTTGTAAATTTACCACTATTTTCAATTTTCATTTTTTCATTTTAATTTAGGCTCACCTCCACCCACTCAAGGGTATTAATATTAACCGGCAGCTTGAACAAAACAAACTGGAACGAACTGGTCTCTGTCCGTTCAATATCCTCAACCGCGCCGAAAAATCTGGGCTCCGGGCCGACGGACTTTATCAAGTCTCCCAGCTTGATTGGAATTTCTTTCGGCAATTTGGCGATAAAATTGCCGCCGCCCCGGCCAGCGGCTTCCGTATCAATACTGCTGGTGGCAATCCGCACCGTCAAGGTTTCACCGGCGGACGAGGCAAGCACCGCCTTGGAGTAGCCGGCGTAAACTGCCCGCACGGCGCCTATGACAAAATCGCCATAATACACCTTATCGCCCTCTTTCACTCCTTGGTTTGCTCCGACGTCAAGCACCAACGTGTCGTAGAGCGAGCGGTTGGGTTTTGCCAGTATTAAGGCCAGAACTTTTTTCTCCGCCGGATTTCTGCCGAGCAGTCTTTTTAGCTCATCATTTTCCTTCCGATAGGCGTCCAAATCAAGCAAGGCCACCCGGGCCTCTTTAAGCTTTCGCTCAAGCGACAAATTTTGAGCGGCCAGAGTTTCTTTGCTGCTGAAAAGGCTTTTCAGATTGGCCAATAGTCCCGTGACATAATCCCTGGCGCTCCAAATCGGCCGGGCGAAGGCATAGAGGCTTTGGTTGGCCAACCGCGGGGCAAAAAAATAAAAAAATCCCGCCAAGGCAAGAACAACCAGTACGTTTATGATGGGCTTCCGCAGACCGCTTCCCCGGCGGCTATTTCTTAAGAGGTAATTCATCTTCGTTGCGGAGCAGCACTTCGTCATACCGCTCAAGGTCCTCAAGAATAATACCAGCGCCCCTGGCCACCGCCGTCATGGGATCGTCGGCGACATGAATGGGAATTTTCACCGACTCCGCCAGAAGTTCTCCCAGGCCTTTGATCAAAGCGCCGCCGCCGACGAGATAAGCGCCCCGATGCATGATGTCGGAAACGATTTCGGGCGGGGTGGTCTCAAGCACTTCTTTGGCCGCTTCAATAAGGTTGTCCACCGACTGGCCGATGGCCTCGCGGATATCCGAGTCGGTGATAATCACTTCGCGCGGCAGGCCGGTAATGAGGTCGCGGCCGCGGATTGAAGCTTCCATGGGAGAGAGGCCCGTCATGACCGAGCCGATGGCGATTTTAACGCTCTCAGCCGTTTTTTCGCCGATTAAAATTTTAAACTCGCTTCTGATATAGGCGATGATGTCTTCGTTGAACCGGTCGCCGGCGATTTTGAGGCTCTTGGAACGGACAATGCCGCCGAGTGAAATCACCGCGATGTCAGAAGTGCCGCCGCCGATGTCAATGACCATGTTGCCGACCGGTTCGTGCACCGGCAGACGAATACCGATGGCCGCGGCCATCGGTTCTTCCACGATATGGACTTCCCGCGCGCCGTTGTTTTTCGTGGCGTCCCGCACCGCTCGGGTTTCCACGTTGGTAATACCGGACGGTACGCCCACCACCACCCGCGGCCCGAGAAGCATCCGCGAGTTGCCTTCGGCTTTTTTGATAAGATAAGCGATCATTTCTTCCGTCACTTCAAAGTCGGAAATGACGCCGCCCACGAGCGGCCGCACGGCGCTGATGTGGACCGGCGTGCGGCCCAGCATGGATTTCGCCTGAAGACCGACGGCCACCACTTGGCCGGTCTTGTTGTTGACGGCCACGACCGAAGGCTCGTTGATGACAATGCCCTGTCCGCGCATGTAGACCAAAGTGTTGGCCGTGCCGAGGTCAATGCCAATGTCGTTGGAAAGCAATCTGTAAATCTTATCGGTATATTTTTTAATATGTTTTCTCATGGATTAAACAATTTGTAGTTTATAGTGTTTAGTTTGCAGCAATGAATAACAAGAAGGGCGAACTGAAATCTCATTTTCTACAAACTGACCACTCTTTCCATCACTTCCGCTTCACTTAAAAGTTCGGACTTGTCTTCGATGCGACGTTTGAATTCTATCTTACCGGCCTTAGCGGTTTTGTCGCTTACCACAAGGCGAATCGGCAGGCCTAAAAGGTCGTCGTCGGCGAATTTTTCGCCCACCCGCAAATCGCGGTCGTCATAGAGTGTTTCCACACCCTTATCCAAAAGTTTTTTGTAAAGCGCGTCAGCTGATGATTTTGTTTCGCCATTTTCGGACGCGAGCGAGACGAGGTGAACCTGAAACGGCGCGACGGATGCAGGCCAAACCAAACCGGCTTTATCGGCCAGAAGCTCAACGATGGCGCCCAAGAGCCGTCCGGGACCGATGCCGTAGGCGCCCATGACGACCGGTTTTTCTGTACCGGCTTCATCCTTGAAAGTGAGGCCAAGCGGCTCCGAAAAACGAATGCCTTGGGAAAAAATGTTGCCTACCTCAACGGCCTTTTTTTCCGTCAGTCCTTCCCGCTTTAAGCCAAGCTCTTTGAGCACCTCCGGCGCAAGCACTTCCTTATTGACGGCGATTTCTTTCTTTTCGTCAAGGTAAATAGTGTCTTCGCCGGCGTCGCAAACCGTCTGAAATTCATGGGAGTATTTTGAAAACGAGCCGCCGGACGCGAAGGTCAAAAATGTCCGCCTGCCGACGCCCGCGCGATTAAAAATCCGGCTGTAAGCGCTTTTGACTTTTTCGTAGAGCTTGGCGTGTTCCTTTTCATCCCGCGCGAATGAATACAAATCTTTCATTAAAAACTCGCGTGTCCGCAAAATGCCGCTTTTGGCGCGCTCTTCATTGCGAAATTTGGTCTGAAATTGATAAATAAATTTCGGTAAATCCCGATACGAGTGGATATGGTCCTTCATCAGCCGGACTATCGGCTCTTCGTGAGTGAAGCCGAGCCCCGCTGCGCCGCCGGTTTTGATTTCGGTTTTAAACCAGTTGTCCACCACTTGCTCGCTCCAACGGCCGCTTGTTTTCCAGACTGCCGGGTCCTGAAGCGCCGTCAAAAACAATTCCTGGCCGCCGATGGCGTTCATCTCCTCGCGGATAATGCCTACAATTTTATTGAGGACCCGGAGCCCCAAGGGCAGAAACGAATAGACACCAGCCATCTCCTTGTGAATGTAGCCGGCGCGAATCAGAAGTTGCGCGTTTCGGGCGACTTCATCCTTAGGTCCTTCTTTGCGGGTTTTGGTAAAAAGTTCCGACTGAAGCATACGAGAATCATATCGCACAAGATGGATAAAACAAAATACTTGACACGGACTTGTAATTTACTTACTATGGGTTCTAGAATATAAAATGAGCCGTTCCAAACTGTTGGAACGGTTTTTTCTCGTCTCACATAAGCGCAACATATAGTAACAATATATAAGAGCGATCGTTCTTATATATTATTATACCGTATTATCATTGCATCCTACATATTGTTACTTGGACTCATAAGTATCAGGTTAATTGAAACAATGAGTGAAGGCGGTGACTGTCACTCAACTCATCGGTTACCGCGTAGTGTACATTGGTGAGGAGTTTATAATGTGCCGCAATTTTTATAATCTCCTTTCCACATGGGTATGGATGCGCGAAAACCGACCGTTGAATTTCTCGAAAACCGAGACGCCGGAGGTGGAACCGAAAAACATCTCGCTTTCGTCTACATCGCTCGGGAATGTCAAAAAAGACAATGCGCCACTTTTTATCCCACCTGTCTGGTTTCTTAATTCGTAATGTGTCCAATGAAAAACTCTCGGCCAGTTCATATCCTTCGCGAGTGAGACATGCCTCGTAGCGGTTGTTACCACAATCTTTCATTTTGATGTATCTATCCGCAACCAAGCGATGGAGGCCGTATTCAAACATCTGTAAATTGCATCGTTCTAGTTCTTTCGGAATATCTCTGATGATTCGCCATTGCTTTCGAGGTGACCGGCATAAACCAAATGCCATGCCGGCAAGAAGCAGGGTTAGAGCTTTTCGTTGCAAAACGCCAAATTTTTTTCGTTTCGTTAGCGGTTTTTGTTTCGCACTGTCATTCATGTTTGTTTTCTCAAAATAATATATAAATACGATCGCAGTTACATATTATAGCACTTTTTTGCCACATTTTACCTTTAACCCACATTGGTTTTATCCCTGTCACTGCGCACACGTTCTCAAAAGAGTTTGAGAATGTCGTGATAGGTCACCGCCAGCATGAGAAAAATCAGCAGCGCGAAGCCGACGGCGTTGAGGGTTTGAACGAACCGAGGTTTCAAAGGCGAACCTTTAGCGGCTTCAATGGCGACCATGACGAGCCGGCCGCCGTCAAGCGCCGGAAACGGCAGAAGGTTGATGACCGCCAGATTGATTGAAAGAAGAGCGGTGAAAAATACCAGATAGGCAAACCCTAGGTCGCGGGCGTCCCCCACTAAAGCCACCATGCCGACCGGCCCGGCCACTTGGGCGAGGTCGGCCCGTCCTACCAAGGCGTCGCGCAGAAAATGAGCAATGCTCCAGGTCACGGTTTTAAACAGTTGCGCAGTCCGGACGCCGCCTTCAAGCAAGGCCGTTCCCGCCGGCAGTTTTAAAATT
Source organism: Candidatus Tayloriibacteriota bacterium (assembly GCA_016188455.1). Lineage (GTDB taxonomy): Bacteria > Patescibacteriota > Minisyncoccia > Phycocordibacterales > SIBU01 > SIBU01. The sequence goes on from JACPHR010000016.1 coordinate 16,723, forward strand.
CCCACCATGTCCATGGAAATGCCGATGGCCGGCGCGCCGGAAACTATGCCCTCTCGCGGCAAGATTTTCGCTTCAGCAACCTTCGAACCTTGTTTGTATAAAAAGCTAATCGGGCCCTTGCTTGAGGCGATGAAATCGCGAACCGCGTCAGGATTTAGATTCTCTGTAAGAGAAGCCGTGCCGGCTTTCAAAGCAAGCAGTATATCCCCAGTTTTAAGGCCCGCTTCTTCGGCGGGAGACTTAGGCATAACCAGGTTGATAATGACATGGCTGTCGCTGACGCGAAGAGCGTTACCGTTGTCAACAATGGTAGGCAAACCGAAAATTAAGCCGAGTGAAATGACAAGCCAGGCGAAAAGGACATTGAACGAAACGCCGGCGCCGAGCACCGCCGCTTGGACCAAATGGCTCTTATGAGCGAGACTTCGGCTCGGGTCTTCCGCCGTGCCTTCAGGTGTTTCCAAGCTTTCGGCGTTCTCGCCGAAAATCTTCACAAAGCCGCCGAAAGGCACGAGATTCAGCGAATACACGGTCTCGCCTATTTTTTTGCCGAAAATTCTGGGCGGAAAACCCAAACCGAATTCGTCCACCCGGACGCCGTTTTTCTTGGCAACGATAAAATGGCCGAATTCGTGTACGAGGACGAGCAACGCGAGTATTACCAAAAAAATTATAATGTTCATGGATGATAACTAATTACTGAATAACTTATAACTGAATAACATGGTGAATATTCTTAAGGTTATTCAGTCATTCAGTTATATGTAATATGTTATGAAGTAATCTCGCGCTCTTTCCTCTCCGCGCTCTCTTGAAGTTTTTTATTAAGCGCGTCCGTCAACTTCTGCAGTTCCGCTTTAAGCCGAAATTTTTCGTCTTCGCCCATGCCGCCGGCCTTTTCCGCCGCGGCGATTTCGTTTTGGATTTCATCACGGATTTTTCGAACCGACACCCGCGCGTCTTCCAGTTTTTCCTTGGCCACTTTGATCAACGCCTGCCGCCGTTCGGAAGTCAATTCCGGAAAACTGACTCTAACGCCGGTGTCAACCGCTGAAACCGACAGGCCCAGATTGGCGGCGACGATGGCTTTTTCAATTTCCTTGATTGAAGAGGCGTCCCACGGCGTAATGAAAAGAGTTCGGGCGTCTTGACTGGCGATTGAGCCCACTTGGTTTATCGGCAACCTGACGCCGTAAGATTCAACCAGCACGCCGTCAAGAATGGCCGGCGTGGCGCGGGAAGTTCGCACGCTTCCCAGCTCTTTCGCTAGCCATTCCTCAATGCCCTTGGCTTTTTGGTTGAATTTGGAAAAGTTGAACATAAGAATGTCATGGAACATGTGCCATGGAACTTGGAACACGAGACAAAAATCCCAAATTTCCCCTCTCCTGTTTCATGTTTTATGCTACACGCTTCATGTTCATGATAACAGCTCTTGCGAAAAAATCCAACGGCGGACGACTATTCCCTCCGTGGAGCGACAAGCGCCACATACTCCAAAAGCATTTTGACGCTGGCCGAAGGGTCGCTCATGTACTCCCGGCAAAGTTCAATGTCTCTCAAAATTTCTGGTGGCAGAGCGCCTTCTTTTTTTGATTTTTGATAGAGAGCATCTTCAATTTGGTGAATGAGGGCAAACGCTTCGGTTTTGGTTTTTTTCTCGTCTTTGATGTCGTCAGCCAGTTTTTTAACGAGAGCTAGACGCTGAGTCGTGGTGAACGCCAGAAACGCCTTGGCCCCGCCCCCGCTTTGCGGGGGCGGGGCCTCTCCCAGACCTGTCTTTGAAAGCCTAGACTCCAATGTCGGAATCAGATTTTTGACGCAACGGCCTATGAGAAAAAAGTGCGTGTTCGGGGTCGGCTCCTCAAACATTTTCAGGAGCGAGTTTTGAGCTGGCGCGGTTATGGCCTCGGCTTCAATCACAAAAATTTTCCTGCCGCCGGAAGCGAAAGATTTCTTCTCCTGAAGCTCTTTTAAATTCCTGGCCTCATCAATGCCTAAAGTTTCAAATTGCCTGTGCAAAAAATCCGGATTGCCTTTTGTGACAACCTCCCATGAAATTTCCAGCATTTCAAAAAGTTTCGCCCGTGCTTCACTCCCCCCTTCCACAGCATACGCGTGGTGCGCAAAATCTTCCCTGTTCTTGAATCTTGAATCTTGAATCATGATTTACCCTATCGCTTTGCGATAATTGATTTCTTATAGGTATCCAAATGCTCCAAGGCGATGCCCGTGCCGAGGGCGACGCAGTACAGCGCGTCTTTGGCCAAGGTGGCTTTGACGCCGGTGCGGCGAAAAACCAACTCCGGCATATTGCGCAATAAAGACGAACCGCCGGTCATTATGATGCCCTGGTCAATGATATCGGCCGCTAGCTCCGGCGGGGTTTCCTGCAGTACGTCTTTGATGGCCTTAACCATCTCGCGGAGCTCCTTGGCAATGGCCCTGACGACTTCGTTGGTTTTCACTTCAGCGGTGCGCGGCAGGCCGGTGATAAAGTCACGGCCCTTGATGACAAGAGTCAGTTCTTCCTCCAAGGGCACCGCCGAACCGATTTTTATTTTAACGTCCTCGGCCATTTTGTCGCCGATGGCGAGGTTAAAAGTTTTCTTGATGTAATCGGCGATGGCGGCGTCAATTTTATTACCCGCCACTTTGACCGAAGTGGACGACACGATGCCGCCCAAGGAAATGACCGCCACGTCGGTAGTGCCGCCACCGATGTCCACAATCATATGCCCCACCGCTTCATGGATGGGAATGCCGGCGCCAATGGCCGCCAGAATCGGCTCTTTGACGACATAGGCGTTTTTGGCGCCGGCTTTGACCGCCGCTTCAATGACCGCCCGCCGCTCGGTGGAAGTAACCCCCGCGGGCACGCTTATCATCACTTCCGGTTTCCAGATGCTCCACTTGCCGAGGGATTTATCAATGAAGTAGCGGAGCATGGCCTCGGTCACCCTATAATCGGCAATGACGCCGTCTTTCATCGGCCTGTAGGCCACGATTGAGTCGGGCGTTTTGCCTATCATGTTTTTGGCTTCCACACCGACGGCCAGAATTTTATTGTCCTGCTCGGACACGGCCACCACCGACGGCTCGTTTAAGACAACGCCTTTGCCCGGCACGAAAACCAGCGTGTTGGCGGTGCCAAGGTCAATGCCTAATTTTTTAGAGAAGAGGGACATGTAATACGAATTGGTACGAATATACGAATAAATACGGAAACAGAAATATCGGAAGAATACTACCAGTATAGTACGGATTGCCGAAAAGTTTTAATGCTTGACAGCCTCGCTTCTTTTCTATTTTCTATTCTCTATTATCTATTCTCTATTTTCTATTCTCTAATTACTGATTCTTTCAATATCCGCCCCCACTGCCTTCAGGCGCTCCTCTATCCGCTCATAGCCGCGGTCTATGTAGTGAACATTATTGATGACCGAACGGCCGCGGGCCACGATGGCGGCTAGGATGTAGGCTAGGCCGGCGCGGATGTCGGGCCCCTCAAGCTCGCGGCCTTTGAGCATTGACGGGCCTTTGACGGTCATGGTGTGGGTGTTCCAAACATTTATTTTCGCTCCCATTTTTATCAAGTCGGCGGCATAATTGAGCCGGCCGTCAAAAATGGTTTCAAAGACATTGCTCTCCCCCGTTACTTGGGTCAAAAAAACGGCCAAGGGCGCTTGGAGGTCGGTCGGGAATCCCGGGTATTCGTGAGTTTTGATATTGACGGCGTGAAAGTCTGAATTTTTTGAATCTTTGGACACTCTCACCGTAATAGAATTTTTCCCAATCCGCATCGACAAGCCGGCGCGCTCCAAACTATGAATCAAACTTTCAATGTGGCTCGGCTCGCAATTCGCAATCGTCAAGTCTTCTCCGGCCAGCGCCGCCAAAATGAGAAAACTGCCGGCTTCAATTCTGTCGGGAATGGCGAGAAAAACTTTTTTGCCGCAGGTCAAAAGCGAACCGCCTTTGACTGTAATGACAGGCGTGCCCGCTCCTTTAATTTTGGCCCCGCACGAGACCAAAAAATCCGCCACGTTTTTAATTTCCGGTTCCAGAGCGGCGTTTTTTATGACCGTAGTACCCTCCGCCAGTACGGCGGCCATCATCACGGTTTCAGTGACGGTATGGCTCGGCACCCTAAGAAAGATTTCCGCTTCGCGCAGTTTTCGGCCTTTAACTTTAAGATGATAAATTCCCCCTTCAACCCGAACCGCCGCGCCCATTTTTTCAAAGGCCGAAAGAAACATATCCACCGGCCTCTCGCCCAAAACGCAGCCTCCGGGGTGAGGAAAAGACACCTGGCCGTAGCGGGCGAGGAGCGGTCCGGTAAAAACAATTGAGGCTCTCATGTGTTTGGAGCGCTCCATGTCAAGAGCGGTCGTATTGACGGCGGCGACGTCAACCCTCCATCGGCGCGCCGCCTGTCTCTCCGCTTGTCCGCCGAGAGCTTGAATAATTTTCACGCTGTGCTCAATATCCTGAATGTAGGGCACATTTTCAAAATTAACCCCGTCTTTAAACAAAAAGGCGCTCGCCAAGGCCGGCAAGGCGGCGTTTTTCGCGCCGTATACGGGGAGCGAACCATTCAGGCGCCTCTTGCCCTGTTGGCCTTTAATCAGAAAAATATCCTTCATGGTTGGCTTATTCTAGTTCCTTATTGTATTTTTTACAAGAATTTCATTCGTAGTTAATTCGTATCATTCGCATAAATTCGCCCGCCTGCCATCGCCTGAAGCTCAGGCTTTGGCGGGCAGGTATATTGGTATCGGCGAAGCCTGTTGCAGGCGGAGCGATTTTCTGTAACTATATCATGTACTATGACTCTAGGCAGTGGCTCCGACCGTTTCACTAAAATCTATCTGCTCCTATGGGGCATCACGGTTTTGGTGGGACTGGTGGCTTTAATTTTCTACAAGTTCGGCTACCGGCTCACCAAGGAGCTTGAGCCGGTAAAAGTCGGTTCAATTGAATTGGCCTCAAACGAAAACCGTCCGCAGATTTTTCTTAACAATAGGGAGCAACAACTGCCACTGGAAAACGGGCGATATGTTCTCCGCAAAATTACTCCTGGCCTCCATTCAATTCTTGTTTCCAAGGACGGTTTTTGGCCGTGGGCAAAAACTGTAGCGGTGGCGCCAAACAACACCCGTCCGCTCTACGCTTTCACATTCCCAATGGAGGGGGTGACTGTAAAAACAGTGCCGGCAAACACGCCCGAGCACGGCCAAACGCTCAAGACCTTGCTAAATTATATTCTGCCGGAGCTGAAGCTTGGCAGTCCGCCCCTTCGCCGTGACGAATCACTTTCTCAATGGCTTGTCTCCAATGTACCGTCGCTGAAGCTTTCTTCAGACAAAACCACGGCGCTTTACGTGGAAGACAACACCGCCTATGTCGCCTGGATTTCCGAAACCGAACCGCCGCCGCATTACTTTTGTTTGGAGAATCCCTGCAAACCGACAATACCGGTGATTATTCCCAACGAGCCGTTGAAAACCGTTGATTTCTACAAAAACCGCCATGATGTCATTCTTTTTGCCGCCGGCGCGGCAATTTACGCCATTGAGGCCGACCGCGAGGGCACGCAGAATTTCCAACCGCTCTACAAGGGCACCGACCCTTATTTCTACCAGACCGGCTCGGGCAGGCTCTACATAAGCGACCGAGGCGCTCTCCTGCAGGCGGAGCTCTAAAACGTTTGTTTTACCATGGACATACCAAAAGATTATTTGAATAAATTCCGCGGCAAGCAGTCGAAAATTACCAGCGAGCGGCAGGAGCTTATCCAACGTTTTACGGACAAAATAAATGTTGAACGAGTGGGTACCGCTTTCAAACCCGCCACCTGGAAGCAGATAAACGGCCTGCTAGCGCATCTCAAAGTGCGCGACCTTTATTGGTTTTTAGGAGAGTGCGGCCGCGCGCCCAGTTTCAGCAAAAAATTTTTCGGCGTGCTCAAAGGCGCGCGAAAACGGCCTAAAACAAAAACTTGACGGCCTATCATCTAATAAGCGCCGTCCCGCGGGACGGTTTTTCTTTTCTGTATTTTTAACATGGGAAAGATATTTTGCCATTTTGAGATTCGCAAGGTAAAATGATTTTATGGCTGTCATCGTTCAAAAAGACGACCCGGTGCTTCGCAAAACCGCCAAGGCCGTGCCGGAAAAGAGCATTGGCAGTCGGGAAATCCGGAGCGTGCTGGAACGGATGAAAAAGGCCCTTGACTCCCAGAAAGACGGCGTGGCCATCGCCGCGCCTCAGATCGGCGAGTCGCTCCGCATTTTTGTCGTTTCAGAGAGGGCGTTGGAAGTGCCGGACAATATCGCTGAACGGCGGAAACGACCCTTTAGAGGGTCTGAACGACCGAAAGACCTGAGCAAACATTACGGCCACTTGATTTTTATCAATCCGGTGATAACCAAAATTGCCAAAGAAAAAACTTGGCTTGAGGAGGGTTGTTTGAGCATCCGCTACCTGTACGGCAAAGTGTCGCGAGCGAGCAAGGCAAGCGTCAGAGCCTTTAATGAAAGGGGTCAGTTGTTCACGCGGGGCGCGAGCGGCCTCATGGCCCAGATTTTCCAGCACGAAATAGACCACCTTGACGGCATTCTTTTCATAGACAAAGCGGTGGATGTCAAAGAGATGATGCCGGAGCGGCCGAATCGGGAATTATGAATTAAGAATTATGACGAAGCCGCGTGTCTTTAATTTTTTATTATTCATGATTCATAATTCATGATTCATAATTCGCTCTCCTTTGTCTTCTTCGGTACCGATGATTTTTCCATTGCCGTTTTAGACGAGCTTGCAAGGGCCGGTTTCATTCCGACCGTCGTTGTTTCAGTGCCGGACAAACCTAAAGGCCGCGGTCTCGCGCTCACTCCCCCGCCGATAAAACTCTGGGCAAGCAAACGCTCAATCACTGTCACTCAACCAGAAAAACTAGATTCCGTGTTCCGCGGTCAATTGTCAAAGGTCAATGGTCAATTATTTATTGTCGCTTCCTACGGCAAAATAATTCCCAAAGCCGTTTTAGCGATTCCGAAATACGGCGCGCTCAACGTCCACCCGTCGCTTCTGCCGAAATTTCGCGGCGCCTCGCCCATCCAATCGGCCATCCTCACCGGCGAACGGAAGACTGGCGTCACCATCATGCTCATGGATGAAAAAATGGACCATGGTCCGGTTCTTGCGCAGAAGAAGCATCAAGAATCAAGAATCATGAATCATGAATGGCCGACAGCGTCAGAGTTGGAAAAAATCCTGGCGCGAGAAGGCGGAAAATTACTGGCGGAAGTAATACCTTATTGGATTGCCGGAAAAATAAAAGCCGTGCCGCAAGACGGGTCGCTGGCAACCTATTGCCGCAAGTTTGAAAAGGTTGACGCTCTAATAAACCTCTCCGAAGATCCCTACAAAAATTATTTGAAAATCAAAGCCTTTGACCGCTCGCCCGCCCATGCTTTCGCGGAAAGAAACGGCAAAAAAATCCGCTTTAGCATCAAAGACGCCGAGTGGCGCGACGGCAGACTGATTCTTACCCGCGTCATACCGGAAGGAAAAAAGGAAATGTCCTATGAGGAATTTTTGCGCGGTCTTCGTTAAAACCAAACAACAAATAACAATCCCCGTCTACCCTTATTCTCACGAATAAGGGATATATACAATTGGGAAATAATGTGGCGCTACAGACTCATCAGAGAGTTTATCTCGGCGTTGTTACTGCCAGTTTCAATTTTTTCTATGGCGCCGTTGGTGACGTAATACACGCCGGCGGCAATGATAGTCAGACCGAGAAGGAAAAGCATGGAAATATTCGTGCCTAAATTTTTCTTTAAATCCATGACAATAAGTTACTTATAAAATCGGCGAAGCAGGTTTTTGATTCTCTGGCCGCTCCGCCTAAGAAGCGACAGCCGTTTTTCTTTGTGAGAGGACAGTTCGCGGGTGATTTCGTCTTTCATGCCGTCTATGGCCGAGTGAAGGTCGTGCTTCTCGGAAACCGCCCGAAAGGTTTTGCCGCCGATGTGGATATTGATTTCCGCCCGAAAAATATCCCCGCTGTGGTGATGACCGGTGGTTCTGCCTAGCTCAATATCGGCCATGAAGCCGTCGTTGCCTTTAGGCAAAAATTTTTCAACGGCTTGAAGCCGCTTGTGGAGGTAGTCTGAAATTTCAGGGGTCAGTTCCAGCGCGGTGCCTTTGAGATTGATGGTCATGGGATAAATATATCATATAACTTATAACTGAATAACTGATGACTGAATGACGCAGAAACCGTTCTTAAGGTGCTTCAGTTATTCAGTAATTGGTTATGCGTCATTCAGTTCATCTTCTTAATACACATCCTCCTGCTTTTCTTTCAAAAACGACACAAAGGCGTCGGAAAATTGGAGCAAAAACTTGAAGGGAGTTTCAATGATAAAGTCCAGGACGAAAGCGAAAAGGTTGATGGCGGAAAATTTCCGCGAAAGCCACTTGCCCGCCCGCAGAATCGGCAGAGCGAAAAGATTGAAGGCCAAAGTGAAAACTCTATCCTCTTCCTTGGCCACCTTCCACTTGTTGGCGCTGTGGCGAATGCGAAGGGCAAAGTAGCTGACAAGCGCCAAGAAACAGAGAAACAGTGAAATGCTCACGATGCTCCAATTTAATCCCTTGAGAACGGAAACTATTATGCCAAACACCGCCAGAAACAAAACGGCGTACAGAAACAGAAAAGTGGGATGGAGAAAATTTCCCCCCTTAGACTTTACTTTTATCAACTTGATGTTTTCTCCCGCAATTATCCGATTGACGCCGGCGATAATGGCGTTCGTATTGCTCTCGCCGAGCGGCCGGACGGAAACCGTGATGAGCACGAGGAGAATCGGGTGAAACAGCAGATTGGCGACAATGGGCGCGTATTCAACATTGTTGAGGAAGTATGTTTGATACGGCACTTCAAACGCCAGAGCCAGAAGTATTTTCGTCAGAAAGATGTAAAATACGGCGCGAAAGGCGCTGCCGCGCGCTTTCATATATTGTTTTTTGTAATTTTTTTCCAGAAATTGCCGCGCAAATTGCCTAAGAGCCTCGCTGTCGCCAAGAATGCGCTCCGACTCAGACCCATAGGTACGGACAACCCCCCGAATTATGGAGAAATAAATGCCGTAATCGTAGAGTTTCGGCAAAAGCTTGAAACTCAACGGCTCTTCCAAGCCATAACGTATCTCATTCCAGATTTGAAGGCTTTTTTCTCCGATATTTATGAGAGCGGTTTCGTCTTTTAAATTGGACCAATGGGGCGGAAGCTGTTTAAGCCAAAGTTTGTAAAAAAGCGTTTCATCGTCGGTATTAAACAAACTGCGGTAACAGGCGATGATTATTTGAGCTTCAAGAGCCTCGCTTGAAAGCAGCGTTTCTACTTTCACCGAGTCTTTGACAGTTTCGTAAAAGGCGTCCGCCACGAAATCATCCTCGTTGTTCGGGTGAAAAAAGGCTTCAATTTCGCTGGCCATCAGGCGGACCAGAATGCGCCGCGAGTGCGATTCCGCCCTCAGGTCGCCCGGCATAGCGCTCTCAAGTTTTTTATACTTGAAGATGATGGCTTCAACGTCCGCGGCGGCATTTTCAGCAATAGCGTTGTTCGGCAGGTAGCGCCCCGCGATCAGTTCCTGAATGAGCGAAAGGCCGATGCCTTGGGCGCCTTCAAGCAGGATTTTCCGTTTAATGATCCGTTCAATGGCGCTCCGGCGGATATGCCTCTCGTCTTTGTAGTCAATAAGGTAACGGAGTTTTTCGTACGCCGCCCCGGCTTTCTCGGTCAGTTTATGAACATTTATAAAACTCTCGCCTGAAGAGCTGTAGGCGGCGACTGGCTTTTGACGCTTAAGTTTTTGAATCAGTCTTTCTATCGGTGCTGAAAGCATGCCCGATATTATACCCGATTCTGCGTTTTTCGCCACTATTTATCATACCTTATACATCGGTACATTCGCGCGAATGTACCGATGTAACCAAACTGAAGCGTTGAGTTTTGTTTTGCTTTTACTTTCTAACTTACGCTATTTTTAACTTCCACGCTTATGATTTTCCGCGGGCTGTGGTGGCCGCTGACGATTTTCACTCTGACGCCCTCGGTGCCAAAGGCGTGCCGAATAAGCTCCAGTACCCGTCGATTGGCTTGGTTGTTGCGGGCTTCCTCCCTGACACTCACGAAAAATGATGTCGGGCTTAGTTCCTCAATTGATTCTTTGCCCGCGCCGGCGATGACTTCCACTTTTATATACATTGGTTATTGTCTAGAGTACAAACCCACAAGCTCGCCTTGGCCGATTATGTGCCCCGCCATTGCTCCTTCCACTTCTTTTTTTGAAGCGCCCAACGGCAGATTAAGCAAAACATCCAGGGCGTAAATTTTGAAAACATAATGATGGGTGCCGCTCGGCGGGCACGGGCCTTGGTATGACAGGCCGCCTCTTGTGCCCTTGCCAGAAAGACCGGCGGGCTCCTTGCCTTCTTCAATCATCCTAGTCGCCGGCGGCATGTTAAATTTAACCCAATGAACCCAAGTGCCGGAGGGCGCGTCGGGGTCGTCCATGATAAGCGCGAGCGATTTCGCGCCGGCAGGCGCTTCGTCAATGGCAATCGGCGGATTGATGTTTTCCCCGTCGCAAGTATAACGGGCCGCTATGTTGCCGCCGTCCACGAAAGCCGAGCTGGTTACTTTTAATGTTTTCATGTCACTGGATTGATTTTCACTTGTTCGGGACGAGTGGAGGAATGTCACAAGCAAGAAACCGGCGATGAGTGCGATTGCCCCCAAAAGTATGCCTTCGCTCAATCTCATGCGGGTTATTATAGCATGGCCGCGATTTTGATAAAACCTAAAAAAATACCCGCCGGGGCGGGTATGTAAAATTAGAGACAAATTTGCTAGGACGACCGATGGCGGGCATCGCAGAGCGGGTATGTTGCCGGTATTGATTTTTGTCGCCGTTCTTCCTCCTTTCCTTGCTCTACTCCCGCCGCAAAGACCGCTAAAACCAACTTCCCTAGTGGTTCATCTCCGCCGTTGGCGGAAAAAACATGGAGGATCTCCGGCACTCGTTTCGGGTTGATCTTCGGACCGCGTCAAGGACTTGGATTTCTGTCGGTTGGTTCATAGGTTGGTTTATAACTCGCAGTTTTGTTTGTGCTCCCGAAAACTCCTTCCTCGCATAGTTTTACATAGCTGGATTTTACGTCAAGTACCCGGCAATTTCATTTTTGCCAAAATTTTGCTATCATAATCCGATATTCCCCGGTGGCGCTCCGCCAGCTGGCGGAGGTAGAGCAGTTGTACACAATCGTTATGTATTACATATATGCAATTTACAATACAATAGCGGATAAAATCTATATCGGACAATCTGAGAATCTAGAAGAGAGGCTTAAATGGCATAATGAGAAGAGATTTAAGGGATATACTTCTAGATTTGAAGGAAGGTGGAAAATCATATATCGTGAGGAGTGCCAAACACGATTAGATGCGTTGAAGAGAGAAAAACAGTTAAAAAGCTATCGTGGAAGAGAATTTATTAAAAAGTACCTTCAAGATAAAGAATAGTAACATTCCCCGGTGGCGCAGTGGTAGCGCAGTCGCCTGTTAAGCGATTGGTCGTAGGTTCGAATCCTACCCGGGGAGCTTTTAAAATCTTAATCCGCCTGTTTGGCGGATTTTGATTTTAAAAGCTCCCAGAGCGAGTGAACTGCTTCACTCGCTAGGTAGGATTCGAAAAGGTTCTCCCCTATCCGAGGTCGTTTCAACGACTGAGGATGGGAACCTGTACTGCGGCTGTAAGCCGAGAAACTCCTACCCGGGGAGCCAGATAGGATGAGTGTCGCGCAAAGCGGCACTTTTCTCTTTATTGACGGGCTTTTTCTGGCGCGAGCGATCCGCCATCACTTTTTGGCACGCTTCAAAAAGTTTCTTTGCAATCATTGGCTCATGCTTTCCGTCATAAAGTTCGCCGTTGTATTTGAATACGCCGTAATAAAACGAATTGGAATAGTGGTCTTGTGTAATGAGACACTTCGTGTCATACTTCTGAAATATGGTGAATGTGTCGCAATTCAAGGCCTGATTCACAAGTTATTGACTTTTTGATGTTAAATATTAGGTAAAATGCCCTCAATTTTTGCTTGAAAGCATTTGCAAGCCCGTAGACTCGGAAGATACGATTCACGCCTACCCCTTAGGGTAGGAACTATTCAGTTGTGATTTTACTGTAGCATGTTTTTACGATGTCAACAACTTCAGTTTTCCACAACCTACCATTCGGTCTCATCATCAATGCAGTTCGGGCAATGCTCGGTAATTTTTTTCTTATTCATTTTCATTTTTATGCTAATTTTGGGTAATTTATGGCCTGTTGACTTCTATTCCCCAATCTACTATAATCTAATATAGTTAAAGTATAAGACAATTTATGCCAAAAATCAACCGTTTTGACCAGAGACTCGCTTCTATCCCGTCAGAGCTTTGGTCAAAGATAACACAAATTGACGAATTAAAGGGGCAGTGGATTGCCGGGGCTCAGCTGTCCCCGCAAGTTTTAGGCCGTCTCAAGCGGTCGGTTTTGATTACTTCAACTGGCGCTTCTACTCGCATTGAAGGGGCTCGGCTCTCCGACGAAGATGTTGAGAAGCTCATGCGTGGCATTGATATTCAGAAATTTACTGACCGCGACAAGCAGGAAGTAAAGGGATATTACGAATTGCTGGAAAATATCTTTAATTCGTGGAAAAATCTCCGCTTCAATGAGAGCGCCATTAAGCATTTCCACAAAGAACTTCTGAAGTTTGTGAAAAAGGACGAAACTCACCGAGGTGATTATAAGAAAATAGAAAACAAGGTGCATATGCTTAACGCTGCTGGCGAATCAGTAGGCGTGCTTTTTGATACCACGCTTGCATATCTTACTCCGAAGGAAATGCAGGAATTGATTGAGTGGACTCAAGAAGCCCTTGCTGAGAAAAAATACCACCCGCTTCTCATTGTGGGCAATTTTCTTGTGGAGTTCTTACAGATTCACCCATTTCAAGACGGCAATGGCCGGCTTAGCCGCGTGCTTACAAATCTTCTTCTACTCAAAGAGGGTTACTTGTATATGCCTTATATTTCCCACGAGAAGTTGGTTGAAGACAATAAGCCGGAGTATTACCTCGCGCTTCGCCAGAGCCAAAAAACATTCTTGTCCGCCGAAGCTTTAGCGAAGGAGGCTAAGACGAATAACGAAACCATCATCCCATGGCTTGATTTCTTTTTCACCATTTTCTTGAAGCAATCGCAGCTGGCCGTTGAATTGCTATCCAAAGAAAACATAGAAAAACTTCTTTCCAAGAAGCAGCTTTCGGTATGGCAGTATTTGCAGGGAGTAGACGAGGCAACTCCCGGCGAGATTGCCAAAAAAGCGAAAGTGGCTCGGCCAACCGTAAGCCAAGCCCTTGATAAGTTACTCCGTCTCAAAAAAGTTGAGCGCATCGGGCTTGGAAGAAGTACGAGGTATAGGAAATTATAGATTCTCTCAAATATGAAATATGAAAATCAAAGATTTACCAAAATCGGATAGGCCACGAGAGAAGCTTGTGGCTAAGGGAGCCGAGAGCTTAAAGGACTCGGAGCTTTTGGCTATCCTCTTGCGA
>JACPHR010000019.1 GCA_016188455.1 Candidatus Tayloriibacteriota bacterium
CGGCGCCTCCTCCGGCAGTCCGGCGCTTCCCCGCTTGGCTTGATTGATTATCGGCTTCTTTATTCTGATGTTCTCAAGAACATCAGAATAAGCGCGTTCAATATTCTTTCGTCCCAGTGAAACCAATTCGGGTACGATTTCAATCCCGACAACTTTTCCGTCCGGACCGACGAGGGCCGAGAGCAGCGCCGTGGTCCAGCCGGAGCCGGAACCGACATCTAGTACCCGTTCACCCGGCTTGACGTTAAGCAGTTCCAGCATGAAAGCCACAGTGGTCGGTTGGGAGACGGTCGCGCCAAAACCGATAGGAAGCGGATAGTCCTCGTAGGCTTCATCTTTAAGTTCATCGGGGACAAAGTCGGCCCGATTGATTGTCTCAAAAGCTTCCGCAAGCGTCTTCGATTGAAGCACTCGCGATTCGTATTTCAAATGACGTAAAAGTTCCTGCCGGTCCATGTTATTCAGGTGTTATAGATACCACTAACTTTTGATCATTCGCGTTTTCATCGTAATCCGTCATTCCAACTTTCCTAGGAACGTAAGAATGTTCTTTGCCCGCCTGGTGAGCGCGTGGTGCACATGGCGGCCTTGGTATCGTTTGATTACAAGCCCGCCCGCTCCCATACGTCTAATGTGTTCCGAGGCCACTCGAAAATCAATATCAAGAGAAGAGGCGATTTGATCCAGGGTCAGCTCCGGCTCTTCGCCGAGCAGCAGCAGTATTTCAACGCGCCGGTGATTGGCGCAACCTTTCAAAATTCGCTCCAATTCTTTTTTTGTTTTCATGTCGCTGACATTCATACATTCCTAGGAATGTATGAATGTCAAATTAAAACTAAAGCTCGCTCAGGCGCTCGCGGGCAAGTAAGAATCTTTTCCTCCCAACTCCTCGGTTATAGCCGCCAAGCGCCCCATTGCTTCTGACTACCCTATGACACGGAATGGCTGGATTAAAATTTGTTCTCAAAACGGCGCCGACGGCTCTGGCGGCGCGCGGGTTGCCCGCGCGCCGCGCCACCTCCTGGTACGTCAAAACTCCGCCGCGCCGTATCCCGCGCACAACCCGAAAAACTTTTTCTTTGAAAGATTGGGTCGGCATATTCATAGGTTTTTAAAGTACCCCTGCACTTGTTTGGCGCTGCGCAGACAATAGTTTCCGGCAATGTCTCGGTTGGCGTAAAGTTCAATCAAAAAAATGGCGCCGCAAAACCCAAAGCGAAACTGACGATGCAGGCGGAAACCAGTTTTTCGTTGTTCTTTAAAAATACCCTCATTGCGTTACGTAATTGGCGGACAAAGGAAATTGCTCTCCTTGACCGCGTTATCAATAGTATCGCGGCTCAAACCAGCCGCGGTTAGCGCTGCCCCGCTTTCCCTTATATTTCGGCACAGTACCACTCCTTTTTCCATCAGGTTTCTTTTTTCCATGCCAGAGAGCGTGGTGAGACAGGTGATGGGGTGAAGGCCAGTGTCTTCAATCATGTCGTGCAGATTGCCGACCTTCGGATAGTTCCAACCGATGAGCTTGGCGCCGGTGCACTCACTGTAAACAATGGCCTTCTCCGTAAAATTGGTATTGGTGATAAGCAGGCCTTCGTCAAGCCGGCGCCTTGGACCGTATAGAAACTCCCTATCTTTGAGATCGTCGTAACGCGCTTTGACGTAGAGCGCCACCTTGAGGTCGGACTTCATGCCTAGTTCGTTGTGAAATTTCGCTTCGGCCATGATGAGCTTGTTTTCGTTCCAAGCCACCACGTCAATTTCATGGCTGACGCAGACGCCCATTACCGTTTGGTCCGTCAAAGTTTCAAAACCCTTGGCTTTGAAAATTTCGGCCACGAATTTTTCAAACGGAAAACCCGACGGGCCCAAGTCGGCGACTGCCCGTTTTAGGGAGTAGCGCGCCGCCACCGGCTTTTCAAATTTATGAAGCAGTTCAAAAGCATGCCGGTAAATGGCAGTGGTACTCATGCCGTCCTCAATTTCCCGGGCAACGTGATTAGCGATTTTTTCGCGCACTTCGACGGAAGCGCCGGCTTTGGTAAGGGAATCCAGGAGCTTGCTCGTACTAAACTCCTCCCTCGTCCCGTTGTTTTTGACTATAAATATTTTTCCCGCGTTCATTATCGGACATTATACAATAATTCCGCCGCCAAGACAGCGTTCGCCGTCATAGAGCACGATTGATTGGCCTGACGCGCCGCCGGTTTGCGCTTGCGTAAAACGCACGCTGATTTTCGCGGATGACAACGCGGATTTTCGCTGACGCCCACCCGCACTTATCCGCGTGTTTGCAATATCCGCCTGTATCCGCGCCAATTGGAGCGGCTGGCGATAGCGGAGGCGGGCGGATAGGCGTACCCCGTCCGACGCGGCGGACGGGGCGCGCCCTAGCCAATTCACCCGTTCAACCTCAAAAATTTTCCTTGGCTCTCCGCCCACGCTTGTTTTCGGGTCATGCGAAACGGTGAGCGTGTTTTTCCTAATGTCTTTGGCCGCCACGTAATACGGCTTCATACCCGCGGATAACCGATGATTATGGACGCTGATTTTAGCAGATGAAATATCCGCGTTAATCGGCGTTTCTCTATCGGCGTCAATCCGCATTACTCGGAAGCCGTGCCGTTCGCCCAAGGTGAAAAAGGCCGCCCCCTCGTGAGTACCGATAATTTCGCCTCGCTCGTTTAAGATGTCGCCTTTTTTCGGCTTGATGTAATTTTTCAAAAATTCTTTCATGTCAATCTTTCCCAGAAAGCAAAGCCCTTGGCTGTCTTTTTTAGCGGCGGTGACCAACCCGAACCTTTTCGCCAGCTTGCGTACTTCCGTTTTCAACATGCCGCCGACTGGAAACAAAATATGCGGCAGCTGCTCCCGCTTGATTTGCCACAAAAAATAGCTTTGGTCTTTTTGCGGGTCGGAACCGGCAAAAAGACCAAAACCTTTGACTTTTGACTTTTGACTTTTGACTTTTTTCTGGCGGGCGGTCAATTGTAAATTGTCAATTGTCAATTGTTCTATTCGGGCGTAGTGTCCGGTTGCGACAAAATCCGCACCTCGCTTCATCGCCCACTCATAAAATGCGCCGAACTTTATGTGCCGGTTGCACGCCACGTCCGGGTTCGGCGTCCGGCCCGCCTTATACTCCCGAATCATGTAATTCACCACCTCTTTTTTATATTCCTTTTCCAAATCAAGCGTCACAAAAGGGATTCCAAGCTTGGCGCAAACCCGCATGGCATCAAGTCTGTCCTCTTTCCAGGTGCATTCAATAAAGTCTGGAGACCAGACTTTAATGAACACCCCCGTTACGTCATATCCGGCTTTTTTAAGCAGAGCGGCCGAAACGGAAGAATCAACCCCTCCGGACAGGCCGATGAAGATTTTACTTCCTTTACTTTTCATGTGCCGTATGCTATCAACCTAACCGGTAAAAGCAACTAGAATTATAATTACACTTTCACCTTTTAATAATGCCTAACTCCGTAAACAAGGAACGTTACCGAAGGTAGTGTTCCTTGTTCGCCACATGCTCTTCAAAAGTCTTGGCGTAATGCATGTTGCCTCGCACATCGGAGAGGTAGAAAAAATACGGCGACGGGGTCGGCGTGACCGCCGCGAGGAGGGCGTCAAGGCCGGGGTTGCCGATAGCGCCGGGAGGCAGGCCTTTATACAAATAGGTGTTGTAGGGCGAATCAAACTGCAAATCTTCCGTTGTCAGCTGAAAGGTGTTTTTGCCGATAATGTATTCAAAAGGCGCGTCCACCTGAAGCGGCATGCCGAGGCCCAATCTTTTCCAAAGAATGCCGGCGATAATTTTCCTGGTTTCCGCCGTTCGGGCTTCAGCTTCCAAAATTGAGGCCATGATGACCACGTCCTTGAGCGGCTTGCTAAACGCCGAGAGCGGCGCGGTAATGCTTTGTATGCGCGTACTGAAATTGTTTTGGAGAGCGGTGACAACCTCTTGGGGTTTGACGTTGGGAAGAAAAAGATAGGTATCCGGAAAGTTATAGCCCTCTTTGGGTTTGGCCAGGCGCAGAAATTCCTTGGCGTCAAAATCAATCAGCTCGTCCCCGAGCATCACTGACATCTGAGTAGTAGTCTGTCCTTCGGGGAAAGTAACTTTTACCGGCGTCAGACCGAAGCGACCGTGAGTCAAGCGCCACATAACAGATAAAACACCGGCGGGTTTTTCAAAAAGGTAATCTCCGGCCTGTATCCCCTTTTCTCCCGTAGTTAAAATAACCGCCACCCGAAACCAAAAGGGAGAGCGGATAATTTTACGCTCCAAGAGGTTTTGAGCGATGGCGTTGAGACCGGCGTTTTGCTCGATTGTTGTTATCGTCCGAACGGGAAACTGAGCGGGGGCTTTTAGGTAAAGAACATAAAAAGCGGCGAACAAAAAAATAAGCGACAGGACGGCCAGGTACCAAACATAAAAATGCTGGCGGCGCTCCGCCAATTTTTGCTCAATCAGACGGCGCAGAAAATTGGGGTCAAGGACCATGTCAGTTTAGATTGGCAAGTTTGCCGGCGGCTCGGCCCGTTTTGAAGGCAGGCGGACAAAACTGGGCGTGGCGGCCACGCTGCCCGGGAAGTGGTAAATGGTGGCCAGCTCCTCGGTGTTGAGTATTATCGGCGTCTGGTGAAAATTTTTGAAGGGCGGCTGAAAAAACGAGCGCAGCTTAAAAGCCTTAAACATTTCTTCTTCATGGCGGGTGCGGCGGATTCGCAGGAAATCCTGCCAAGGATAATCAAAATCGGTGAACCACCCCAGCTTGAAGCCGTTGACGTCGTCGTTTGAACTGTACTGCCGGAAGGTGCCGATAAGGCCGGTGATGCTTATGGGGTTAAACGATTCTCTTTTGGCTATATAGAGGCCGCGAATGGCCGCTTCAAAAGGCCATTTGGAAATGCTGCGCTCCAGCGCGGCAATGGTGTTCTGCTGGCCCTTGGTCGGGTTGGGCATCCCCGGAAATTCCGAACCCGGCTTTTCAATCACAGATTCTTTCCTAATCTTTTCAATCTCGCGCCTAGCTTTCTCCTTCCAATCTCCTTTCGGCACCAAGACCGCGTCTTTCTTGAGGTCCAGTTTTCTGTGGGCTTGAATGATAATCTGAATCCAAACATGCTCGCCTTTGCCCATGGAGCCCAGATATTCCAAAACGGAAGTCATCGGGTCAATCTTGAATTCCTCTTTCGGGTCTTCACTGAGGCCGTAGTCAACGTAGGTTTTGATGGGATAAACCGTGTCTTTGGTAAATTTGAAATAAGTGCCCCACATGGGAATCTCCGCCGGGTCGGGATGGCTGACCCAGCCCATATAGTCTTCGGCTTCATGTATCTCAATACTGGGATACTGGGCGTAAAGCTGGGCTTCTATCAGATTGCGGAACTTCGCCGGCGCCCAAATGAAAAATTTCACCTGGCCTTCAACTGAGACCAACTCCAGAGAAAACCACGGCCGGACTTTGCCCAACCAGTAGAGCTCCTTAAAGGTGGCCGAACCGGTTTGATAGAGCGAGGTGAAAAAAATTTCCATGGCCAAGGGCGACTTGAAAGTTTCCTTGGGAATTTTAATTTCAAGAAGCACCGACCCAGCCTCGCGGACGAAATCGGCTCGGATGTATTGCATCCAATACTTGAAAAAAAGCGCGCCGAAAAGAAGCGGCGCCCACGCTGGCGCAGAAACGTAAAGTAAGGCAAAAAATCGCGAAAAGGCGGATAAATCAAAACGGGGGAACAAATTGCCCCAAAACAAAAAAAACAGGGCGAAGACAATCAAGCCCGAGACTAAGAGCCAAAGGCTGTAAAAAAGGTCAACTAGAATGAAAAAGTAATCCTTAAACATTCCTCCATAATACCGCAACTTTTAGGCTAGCGCCATACCAACTCGCTCATTCACGCGATTTCATATGTTAATCTAAGTTGCGCTGTACAGACCTTCTTTAGTTTTCTTGAAATGCTTGGCGTTTTGCAGATTGACGATGATGGTGTTTTCCTTGACATACCGCTCTTTCAAAACTTTGTCTATGATTTGTTCCCGATTGAGCGGGCCGTGGCTCTCCAAAATTTTTCGGATGACATCCTTGACCACCCCGGACATGTAGCCCCACTCGGCGAGGGCGTAGAGCCCGCGGCCGACAAGCACGAAACGAGGGTCTTTGATGAGCTCATTGTGGGTGGTGGCCACATGCGCCTTTCGGCCGAAAAGTTTTTCAATGGATTTGGCCACTTCTCGGAAATGAATGGGAGAGCCGTGGCGGCGGATGACGAGAAAGGCGTAGTCGCGCATGCCTTTGGCGCGAATGTTCGGCGACGAAGTCAGGCCCCACTCGCCCAAAGGATTTTTGCCGATGGTTTTTGAAAGCGCCAACCAGCGGCGGATGACATCGTGATTGTTTTTGTAGTCCTCGGAAATATCTTCAACGTGAGTAAGAAAGGCGGCGATGATGTCAAGCTCGGAAACCAGGTCTTTGTCTGAAAGATTTTTGTAAAGTTTTTTTAAGGCCTCATGAACTTTCTTCGCCAGGGCGTCGCTGACGTGCCAGCGGTGCTTGAAATCGTCATCCTCCTTTTCCTTCTTGAACGAATCGCCCAGCGTCAAAAGCAGCTGAATGTGATTTTGCGCGCTTTTCTCTTTTGAAAGATGCCGCAATAATTCCTCTTCGCTAATGATACCGCCGAGCTTGTGGAACAACATTTCCAATTCCGTAAAGACCGCTTTTTCTTTGCCGTAGGATTCGGCTCGCTTAATGCTGTGAATGGCGTAGTTTTCAATTTGGCGAACCCGCTCGCGAGTGATACCGTACTTCTTACCGATAGCTTCAAGAGTCATCTTGTGAGGGTCCTTGCCGAGGCCATAACGACTGCTGATAACATCGCGCGCCCGATCGGGTAAAACCGCTAAAAGCCTCTTGGTCACTTGCTTGGGATTAAACGCTAGAGTGTTCATGTTGTGTATGATTTGGCCGCCCGACGACAGCCGTTTGATAAAACTAAGATGATAAGCTTTTTATCATTTCAATGAGTTTAAGTCAAGCGGATTTCATTGTCAAGAGCGCCGCGCCGTTTAGCGCCATATGCTCCTTGTCTTAAACAACAAGGTTTATCAGTCTGCCTGGAACATAAACGACTTTTTTAATCGTTCCGTCGCTGACCCATTTCTTTATTTCGCGCAATTCCAGAGCCCTAGTTTTGGCCTCTTCCGCCGAAAGTTCGCCGTCTATCGGCAGATTGGCTCGCACTTTGCCGTTCACTTGAATAACCAATGTTCCCGTCCCCCGCTCTGTGAGTGCCGGGTTGTAACTTGGCCACGGCTCAAGATGGATGGAAGTTTTATTTGAAAACGACCAAAGCTCTTCCGTGATGTGCGGCGCGAAAGGCGCCAACAGCCTCAAAAAAATTTCATAATGATTTTTGGAAACCGCGGGCATTTTTTCAAAATCATTTAGGAGAATCATCAAAGCGCTCACCGCCGTGTTGAAGCGCAGGGCTTCAATGTCCTCCCCAACTTTTTTGACAGTCTTGTGTAACAGAGATTCATGATTCACAATTTTAGATTCAGGATTCTTGATTCGTGATTCTTGATTGGTGATTCTTTCCCCAAGTTTCCAAACCCGTTCCAAAAACCGCCTTGGTCCAATCATTGATTCGGTTGACCACGCGATATGCTGGTCAAACGGCCCCATAAACATTTCATAGAGTCGCAAAGTGTCGGCACCGAATCGTTTTACAATCTCGTCCGGGTTCACGATATTGCCTTTGGACTTGGACATTTTCGCGCCGCCCTCGGCGAGAATCAAACCGTGAGAAGTGCGTTTGGCGTACGGCTCGCTTGTTGGTACGAGGCCAAAGTCAAAAAGAAACTTGTGCCAGAAACGTGAGTATAAAAGGTGAAGCGTGGTGTGCTCCATGCCTCCGTTGTACCAGTCCACCGGCAACCAATGTTTTATCTTCTTTTGAATATTGGGGCTTGGAAATTGTTTGGAAATTGGTGCTTGTGATTTGAGATTTTCGCTTATGCAATAAGCGATATAGTACCAAGATGAGCCGGCCCAGTTGGGCATGGTGTCGGTTTCCCTTCGGGCCGCGCCGCCGCAATGCGGACATTTTACATTGACCCATTTTGAAACGTTTGCAAGGGGAGATTCTCCGGTATCGGTCGGTTTGTAATTTTTAACCTTCGGCAATTTCACCGGCAAATCTTTTTCAAGTACTGGAACCCACCCTGGGTTCATCAACTCCCCGTTTGAAAATTTATGATTTGTGATTTGTTTGGAATTTGTGATTTGTGATTTGTAATTTTCCACTAATTTTCTGCAAGCATCGCAGAAAATTAGTGGTATAGGTTCCCCCCAATAGCGCTGGCGGGAAAATACCCAATCGCGGAGTTTGTAGGTCGTCATGATTTTCCCGCCGACAAATTCGGTAATTTTCTTTTTGGCGTCCGCGCTTCCAAGACCGTTAAATTGGCCGGAGTTAACAAGTAAACCGTTCCCTGTATAGGCAACGTCTTCCCCTTTTAACCTTTGCCAAAAAACCGAATTAAAACCTCTTCCCCCTTCTAAATATTTTTTAATTTCTTCTTCTTTGACCCAGACTAAATCATGTAAAATCTTTTCTCTTTTGGAAACGGAAACTTGGTCAGAACCTGTAAGCTGAAAATATAACGGGTAAAGAAAAGTGAGGCGGTTTTGGTTACCGTTTAAAGCAAAGTAGCGAAAAGCTATCGGAGAACCGAGTGCTTTAACAAACTTAACCTTCTGATAACCTGTTTCTTCTACTATTTCTCTTATACCGGCGGTCATTGGATTCTCTTTGCTATCAATACCTCCAGAAACGGCAACAACGACCCTTTCATCTGAATCGCTAAGCCCTTTCTTATTTAAAAACAAGTACTTATTTTCCTGCCAATGTTTTACGAGACAAGCCACGGCTTGCCGAGTTGCCTCCGGTTCATCAGAATGCCAAGCGTCTTTACCTTCATTTCTAACAAACAACTGAGCTACAACATTTCTAATCTGCAATTTATATTTCTTCGCAAACTCAAAATCTCGCTCGTCGTGCGCCGGCACCGCCATAATGGCGCCCGTGCCGTAGTCGGCCAGCACGTAGTCGGCCACAAAAATCGGAATGTTCTCCTGATTGGCCGGATTGACAGCGCTCACTCCTTCAAGCTTCACGCCTGTTTTTTCTTTGCCCTCCGCTGTCCGCTCAATCTCGCTTTTCTTTTTTGATAGTACGATATATCGTACTACTTCATCTTGATTCTTGATTCTGGATTCTTGATTCTGCATGAGTTTGCGGACAAACTCATGCTCCGGCGCAATCACCAAGTAGGTGGCGCCGAAAAGCGTGTCGGGGCGGGTGGTAAAAACTTTTATTTCTTCACTAAACCCTAAACCCTGAAGCCTGAACCCTATCTCCACTCCTTCGCTTCTGCCTATCCAATTTCTCTGCTGAATTTTAATTTTTTCAAGAAAATCAACGGCCTCAAGGTCGCGGTCAAGCCTGTCGGCGTACTTGGTGATGGTGAGCATCCACTGATCCTTATCACGTTTTTCCACGGGAGTGCCGCAACGTTCGCAAGCGCCGTCCACCACTTCCTCGTTGGCCAGACCGATTTTGTCCTTCGGGCACCAGTTAATGGCCATTTTTTTCTTGTAGGCCAAACCCTTTTCAAAAAATTTCAGGAAAATCCACTGCGTCCATTTGTAGTAATCCGGGTCGCTGGTAGCAACCTCACGCGACCAATCAAAACTGAAACCAAGCGCTTTGAGCTGGCGGCGAAAATTGTTGGTAAGCTCCCGCGTTATTGATTCCGGCGATTTTCCGGTTTTAATGGCAAAGTTTTCCGTCGGCAGGCCAAACGCGTCCCAGCCGATTGGATACAAAACATTCTGTCCTTCGGCGCGGCGCTTACGAGCGATGATGTCCATGGCCGTATAACTGCGGATATGTCCCACATGAAGTCCTTCTCCTGAAAGAAAGGGAAATTCAATTAAATCGTAGAATTTT
Source organism: Candidatus Tayloriibacteriota bacterium (assembly GCA_016188455.1). Lineage (GTDB taxonomy): Bacteria > Patescibacteriota > Minisyncoccia > Phycocordibacterales > SIBU01 > SIBU01. The sequence continues at coordinate 10,018 of JACPHR010000019.1, forward strand.
TTCTTCTTCGGGTCTGCCGTGGCTAAATTAAGTTTCTTCCGTTCCCAGTATTGCTGCCACTTTTTTTCTATTTTCCGATGGTTGTAGGATTTCATAAAGAAAATACTATAACAAAACCGCCGCGATGTACATCGCGGCGGTTTTGTAGAAATTTAAATTTTTCCGGGGCGCACGGGATAAAGCTCTGGATCTATAGTCCGTTCAAAACAGATATGACCCGGTCCATGTACCCAATTATCCGGTCCATACGGACCTTCACGCGGAACCGATTTCGGCACCGCTGGTAAATTGTTTAGATTCTGGGAGGCTGCATCAAAATCGGCGCATAATTCAAATACCAGCGCGCCCGTAACTTTGTACTCATACTCTTTCGCGGTAACGGGGTCAACAGGCATTCTGAATCCCGAAATCCGGTCGTTTAAATTCTGCAGAGATTTCGGCAGGGCTCCTTTTTGAGTCCAGTACGAATATACGATTTGATTTTGAATTGAGGAAAGTTCGGAAACACGCTGTTCATCCAGACGAATTTTTCGGATAGTCGCTGGAGAACCCATGACGAAAAATCCGTAAACAATCGCGGCAACGACAAGGATCGGCGCTCCACACAAAAATTCTTTTCTGATTTTCGCCGCCGCGCCCGGACGCATCCGGATTTCCAGAAGACAATACCAGAGCACCAGTCCCGCCACCACGATTACGGAAACGGCTTTGGAAACGAACTTCACCGTAAGCTCTCCGCCCAAAAAATTATTGATAAGCAATATTACGTCAATCGTAAGAGTAAGTCCGGTGATAAAAATGGTGAGAGAATAAAGCCATCGGCGCAGAGGCAGAAGAAGTTTAGCCGGCTCCGCTATGGTCTCTTTTTTTATATAAGTGAATAGGAAAAGCGAGAGAGGGAAAATCACCAGGAGAGAAGCGATGGCGAAACGGATGCCGCCGGAATAGGGGTCGTAATAATAATTAAGCGGGTCCCGCCAAACCGCGTCAAAAATGGCGAATAAAAGAGCGATAAGGCTGCCGGCGCTCCAGTAGAGCGTTACCATCGCTCCGGCGTAGAGGAAAAAATCCTTCGGAGTCATTTTTGCATCTGGATTCATGAGTTTTTAAGATTATTGATAAACAATCATCATACACCACTGTCTGTTATTTTTCAAAAAAATCGCCCCTCGCAAAAGCTCGGGACGACTGAAAAAATCTGCGGGAGTGAGAAGTTATTTTTGCACAATGGCATTGTCATGTGACATGGCTCTGTGTTTTTTCAAGTAGTAACCAATGCCCCCAAATGCCAAACTGGCGATAAAAAGAAAAATCGCCAGTCCGGACATGATATCGGCAAACCAATCTTCACTCCTGGCAACAAGTACGATGAGTAAAAAAAACATCGACAGAGCAAGCAAGACAACCGCGCCGATTCCGAAACCGGTCAAAGCAAGCATAATTTTACCTTTCGTTTAAATTCCCGTGAACAAAACCTTCAATTATACTAGGACAAAACCATATTAATGTCAACCACTATGCGTAAGAATAAGGTGAGTATGTTCGTATATCAAGCCTTGTAAACTAATAGGCATCATTGTACACTTAATCATAGATTCAGCACACGAAAATCAAAACTACGGAGGACTCGATGAGCAAAAAGAGTGTATTTTTGTCGAAGGTTTCAAGGTTTCTGGGACGTGGCGCTAGAAATTATTGCGCCAGCCGATTGAGCGAGAATCCGACTGATGCGGAAAAAATTTCCGCTCTCACCGGAGCGGTTCGTGAGCGACAAAAAAATCATGCGGCAGACTCTCTGCCCTTTACTTCGAGGTCAGTCACCCGGGGAATTTATAAGTCACCACGCTCCATAAAATCCTAAAATCAAGTGTTTTTCCAAGCCCCCGTTGTGGACATCGGATGTCCACAAACGGGGGCAATTTTTATATCTTATTCTACCTGCCCCTCGCGAAGCTCGGTACCTCGGATTTAAAATCTTGCTAGATTTTAAACTCTACGACATCTCCATCTTTGACCACATACTTCTTCCCTTCCGTGCGGACAAGGCCCTTTTCACGGGCGGCGGCGTAAGAGCCTGCCGCTAAAAGCGTGTCCCATGGAATAACCTCGGCGCGGATAAATTTTTCGCGGAAATCACCGTGGATGGCGGCGCCCGCCGCGGGCGCCGCCGACCCCTTCTCAATCGTCCAGGCTCTGGTTTCATCTTCCCCCGTCGTAAAATACGTCATCAGTCCGAGCACTTCGTACGCCTTGCTGATAAGGGTTTCAAGTCCGGTGCCGAAGATAGGGTCTATTTCCACATATGGAGACGCGGATTTTCGCAGATACGTACGTAGATTTGCGCTGATTCCTCTACCCGCGTGTGTCTGCGGTTTTTCATATCCGCGTTTATCTGCGGTCTCGGCATCGGTAGCCGAGACATTAAGGACATAGAGAATCGGCTTTTGGGTCAGCAGTTGCAAATGTTTTACATAAGGCGCTTCAAGCTCCGAGATGGGCTCGCCGTACGTGAGCCGCCCCGATTCCAGCGCTTTTCGGAAACGCTCCAGCACGTCCCTTTCAATGAGGGCTTCTTTCTTGCCGGTCTTGACCTCCTTGCCGAGGTTTTGCAGCCGTTTGCTGACCGTTTCCAAATCCGCCAGCACAAGCTCCAGATTAATAACTTCAACATCATTTAACGGCTCCACCTTGCCGGCAACATGAATAATGTCCTTGTCTTCAAATACCCGCACCACTTCCGCGATGGCATCCACCTCGCGGATGTGTGAGAGAAATTTATTGCCCAGCCCCTGCCCTTCCGCCGCGCCTTTGACCAAGCCGGCGATATCCACAAACTCCACCGCCGCCGGCACGGTCTTGGCTGACTTGCTGAACTCGGATAGTTTAGCGAGCCGAGGGTCCGGCACCGCCACCACCCCGACACTCGGGTCAATGGTGCAAAACGGATAATTCTCCGCGGGAACGCTCTGTTTGGTAAGCGCGTTAAACAAGGTACTTTTTCCGACATTCGGTAATCCTACAATCCCGATTGATAGACTCATAGTAAATGCGATAAAACTAAATTTAATAAACCACTACTCGCCCCGTAGTGAACCAAATCATAGAGGTTCTACTACTGAGGCCGACATTGGGCAATCCAACAATTCCTATGCTTAAACTCATCCGGAAAGTATATAGTAGTTAGTAATTAGTATCTAGTTAGTAACGGCTATTTTTGTTTATAATCAATATGGTAAATCTCTTGTAAGCATGAGGTGATTCCAGGATGTGCATAACCGGAAGCGGAATTAGGTTACAATAGAGTCATGTACTCCAAAGGAAGTGCGTTTGTGATTGTGCTTGTCGCGCTCGCGCTCATCGGGGGCGCGGTTGTCTTGAATCCCTCGCCGGAGGGCGGCACACAGTTGGCGGCAATTTTTTCATGGTGGAATTCAAAAACGGCTACGACTCGAACAACCGTAGAGAAGCAGACGGCAGACACGAGAGTACTCGCGGATATAGAACGAGAGCTTGGATTGGCGGAGAAAACCGGCGGCATCAGCCCAACGGCCTATGGCGCGCTTGATATAAAGCTTAAAGCGTTGGAATCAAAAGGCGTGAACGCAAAGAAAGCGCGGGCAATGCTGGCGAAATTGAAAGTGGGGGGAAAGAAATCCCCCGCCGAAGACGGCGGCGCCCCCTTTACAAAAGGGGGGATTAAATCCTCTGCGGAAGGAAAGGCAAGCTCGGTCGCGCAGTCGCAGTTTGCCGCCGTCAAACGGGAAATAGAAGACGCGGAGAAGAAAGGCGGCCGTTTCGGGGAGGAGCATAGCGCGAGGGTTTTGCGCGACCTCGCGTCTTTTGAAACGGGAGGATACGATAGGAGTGAAATTGAACGTTTGCGACAGATTGTCTACCGCTTGAGCCCGCACATCGTCGACAAGGCGAGGGCCGAAGAAGAGGCAAGGAAGGCGGCGAAGAGGGCTTCGGCGCCTTCAGTCGCGCCCACGCAAGACGAAGGGTGCGTTGAAGCGCCTCCCGTACTCGTCGCCGACATCACGGATGTCTCAAAAATCCAGAAAATCACTGCGCCCGGCACGGCTTCCTCCGAAGGCCCTAAAGGGCATTCCTTCATCTGGACGGGCGGAGCGCGGGTGCCAATTTACGCGCCGGTTGCGGGAATCTTTGACTCCGGTTCATATTCAAAAGACCACGCCGAAAGCAAGGCGCAGTATCTCTTATTTTTCCGCGTGAAGGAGGCGTGCGGTTTTCAATTCAAATTTGACCACATTGACGAACCCGTCTCGGCCATTCGGGCCGAGCTTCCGTCCACGCCAAAAATCGCCGACAGTCGCGGCACTCCGAGTACGAAGCAGCTGGAGTTCGCCGCGGGCGAACTCATTGGGTATACCTCCGGCAACGCGCCTTCGGGAAATTGGGACTTTGGGCTTTACAACATGAATAAGCAAGGCGCGCTTTCGGCGCACGGCTGTTACGCTTCACATTGTAATTCCGTCTGCTGGCCTGATTTCTTTTCTGTGAAGAAACGGGATATGTATCGGCGATTGTTGGAAGGACCGGAACTCGTATGCTCGCCCTCGGCGCAACAGAGCGAAACTGCCGGAACGGTCGGCAGTGGGCAATCGCCCAAACCCGTAACGAAAACTGAAAACAATTCCGAACCGCCGCTCTTGCTCAAGAGTATCGGCGTTGACCTCGGATACTTTGACGCCGCGACCGGCAGAGCTGGCGATTTTGTCTTCACTAGAAACCCCTTGCAGTTTAACGTGCTCCTGACCGAGTTCGGCTTCACTATTCCCGCCAATCAAAGCGCGACCCGTATGGACAAGAGAAATCCGCAACCGACTTTTGAGCTTCCGATGGGAACCAAAGTTCGCTCACTGGTGGACGGCATCGTTGTTGAAGTGCCTAGACTATATAGCGGAGATTATTCAATCATGGTCGCTCCTTCTTCAAACAGTAATTGGCGCTACGAAACCGAACATGTCGCCAACCCGCTGGTGAAAGTCGGAGACAGAGTTACGGCCGGAGAGGTTATCGCGGAAGTCAGCCCGCATAGCAGCGTAAACAACAGCGGCTACGGCCTCGTTGAGATAGGGATTCTTAATGGAGGAGGCAATACGCCGGAACATCTCTGTCCGTTCGCCTACCTTGACCCGTCAATCAAGGACGACATCCAGAAAAAATTGCGCGCGTTTTATAAATCATGGGAGGAGTATCGGGGCGACAACACGCTTCACAACGAAGCGGCGCAGCCGGTGCCGGGATGTCTTTCGCTTGAACCGATCAAGGGGTAACTAGGCGAGGATATAAGCTTTTTGCAAAATTTTAGGGACAATTAAGCGCTCTGCGCCAACCGGCCGTTTGGGCTTCTTGTTCGGAGCAAAACCAACGTTCGCCGCGGCTCTCATCAATGGTGGTTTTGGCGTAAGAACCGCAGCCTTGAAGGTGATAAATTTTCTCGCCTGAGGCGCTGATGTTGCCCTTGACGGCGCATGAAGGATTTGAAGCGGATGCTTGCGCCGCCGACGGCATTACTGCCGTCGCGGGAGCGGCCGCCGAAACGCAGGCGGCCCAAAGGCCGAGCTTGCTTTCACGCGCCTGCTTTTCAGCCGCCACAAACTGGCTCTGATACTTCACATCTGGCGGATAGGAATACGACTTGGCAAATCCTTGCGCCACAAGTTCTTGATTGACAAGCACATCGCCGAGCCAGACGTATCGAAGCAGACGATTGTATTTGTCGCGGTCGGTAATGTCTTTTTCAAGCCGCACCGTTTTACCCTCAACCAGTTCCCGGTTTTTCTTTGACGCTGCCACGCCGAAACACTGCACGGGTTTGCGAGGGTCAACCGTCTCGGGCGTATCAACGCCGATGTAGCGCACCCTCTCGCCGCCCTCAAGCTCAATGGTATCGCCATCCACCGCGCGGACAACGCGGACGAGGCCGTCCGCGGACACCGCAACGCCGTTCTTCGTCGAGCCGTTATTCAACATTCCAACATTCTCAAGAATGTTGGAATGTTGCTCAAAGACAGACACAGACGCGGCAGTTTTGGCGCTCTCAACCGCCGCTGTTTGCGCCGGCAACAGATTTAATTTTCCTCCACTGAAAGCGGAGCCGATAAAAATGCCGGCAAGGAGTATTGCCGCGCCGCCCGCGGCGTATAGGATTTTCTTTGAGATGAACATCGCGTCTTATTGCAAATAGCCACAGCCGGTCCGTGAGATAAAGGCCGACTTTTTTCTCTTGAAACTTCCGAACTTATCAACTTCTAAACTTTCTCAATGCGCCCCGCTCCCCCAGTGTTCAAAGCGGTGCCGCCACTCGGCGGCGCGGGTTTCGGAAATAAATTTGAGCGGACCGATTTTTTTCACCCGGACGCGGAAACCGGCGAACCAAAGAATGCACTTGCGGATTTCATTGGTGGTGTCGCCGAAAACAAAGCGCGCCAGGAGAGGCTGCGCGTCCGACATCACGAACACCCGCGCGCTCTTGCCCGTCATCAAACGTTTCCAAAAATAACCGGCGCCAATGCCGCTCTCTTTGAAGTGAAAGGCAAAATTCGGCAGCCAAATGCGGTCAAAAAGACCCTTGAGAATGGCCGGCATGGTTGACCACCAGCTCGGGTAAAAAATCACGAAATGTTCGGCCCAGCGGATATTTTCCTGCACTTTCAGCAAATCCGGCTCAAGCGCCTGGATGGCTTTATAGCCATGGTGGAGAATCGGGTCAAAGGCGATATCGCCGAGATTCGTCCGCCGGACCTCATGCCCGGCTTCTCGCGCGCCCCGCTCATAAGCATCGGCAAAGGAACCGCTGAGCGTTTCTTTGTCGGGGTGGCCGAGTAAGATGAAAATTTTCTTTTTTCTCATATAGAACCTACCTCAAAAAATAATACCGTAACGAGGGCGTTTCTGTGCGCGCGGGGCGAAGCCGCGGAGACCGAGACATATCCTAGACATGCCGAGGTTGAGCGGCAAGCCGCAACCGGACAGAAACGCCCGCAGTGGCCAAGCTTATTTATATTATTATTCATGGCGGTTATTTTTGAGATAGGTTCTAGTTACTCTTTAATCTCCCTCAACTCATTTTCATGAGCTTTGATGACTTGGAGCGCCGCTTCCGTCCCGTCCCTGCCTTTGGCAATTTCTGCTTTGAATTCCTCAGCCAGTTTCATGAAAAGGTCCGGATATTTTTCAACTAGCCCCACAAATTCATCCTGCTCCGCGGGCGTTAGGCCGCCAAGTTTTTGGGAAACGGCTTTTTTGAATAAAAAATCGGCAAACATAGCGAGAGTTTAGCAAGTTCTTGGCATATAATCAACACGGGGGTAAAACGCAAGGAGAAACGCAAGGAGACTCCTTGATACATCAAGGAGTCTCCTTGCTACGCCTTTAGCGGTTCGTTAGGGCTGTTAGCGAACATCTCTGTGCTTTTTGGTCAGAGGCCGATGCAAAATTACCTCCGAAAAGAAATTGCCGGCGTAAAGCAGGCCGGTTTTGAAAAACCCTTGGCCCTTAAATCTTCGGCCGGAGGTCCAGACGGAAAAGGAAGCCTTGAACTTTACTTTGCCGACCTTGTGCAGCCGCCGCGCCATGTTCGTATCATCGCCGTAAAAATTGATACTGGTGTCAAAACCGCCAATGTCACGAAGGGCGTCACGCTTGATGACGCAATTGCCGCCAACCGCCATATACCCCAGCAAAAAATAAACGGGGGTGGCAAGACAGTACCAGTAAACTCGCACTAAAACACTTTCAAGCCGCGTCAAATCCCAGTAAAAAAATGGGCCGCTCAGGCAGACAAGGTCGGGCCGCCGCGTGAATTCTTTGGCCGCCGACGGCAACCAATTCTTGTCAATCTCGGTGTCGGCGTCAAGATACGCCACCAACTCACTTTGGACTTCCAAGAGACCCCTCTGGCGGGCGGCGTTCGGCCCTTTTCGCGGCTCCGAAACCAGGCGCGCTCCGCTAAACTTTCCGACAACCTCGGCCGTGCCGTCGGTGGAACCGTTATTTACGACAATAATTTCCGCGAAATTTTCGCCGCCCTCCCTGAAAATGCTCGAGAGGCATCGGCCGATATAACGCTCTTCATTGTAGGCGGGAATGACGATGCTAATCTTCATAAGTTAAACATACCAAATATACTAATGCATACGAATCTCCGAATAACTACGAATTACGAATATAGGTCAAACCTATAGTTCACCTTCGCTCGGACGAAATGTGAAATCAGAATTTTCCACTTCGCTCCTCGCTAGCCGAAATAAGAAAGAGCAGAATTAGTAGCCATTGGTAGTATTTAGTATAATTCGTATATTAGTATGGCGCTAGCCTAACGGACTTCTTCCCAAACCTTGCTGTAGGTCCGGCCGAAGAGCAAAAGCCATACGGTGTCCCTAAACCAAGTAAGCATGAGCCGCCACCAGCCGAGTTGGTGCGCCCGCCGTCCGGTGTGATAGACGGTAAGCGAGGGGACGGTTCGGGTTTGGCCCAGCTTCCTCAGTCGCCGAAAAAGCTCAAAGTCCTCGCCGGCCGCCAGATTTTCGCGGAAACCGCCCACAGCCTTAAACGGCTCCCGTTTAATCATTTGAAATTCGCCGCCGGCCGCGCCAATCGGCAAAAAATTGTTCTGCGCCATAAAAAGATAATTAAAGATGGTGGAAAAAATCCGGTCGGTCAGAGTCTCTCGGTCGGGCAAAATTTTAAGGAAACAATTGGCCGCGACAAGATTTTGGCGGCTGCTAAAATTCGCAAGCATGCGGCTAAAAAAGGCGTCGGGTTCAGGAATAATCACGTCGGCGTCCAAAAAGACAAGGTACTCGCCCCGGGCTTCGGCGGCGCCGAGATTGCGGCCGGCGGCAATGGTCTGCCTTTTTTTGCCATGGTATATCAAAACTTTATCGGCGTATTTTTTAGCAATGAGCACGGTGCTATCGGTACTGCGGCCGTCCGAAATAATTATTTCCAAAGAGTGTTTTTTGCACCGGTGTAAATTCCGCAGAGTGGCTTCCAAAAAACGCTCCTCGTTTAAGGTTGGAATGATAACGGAAATCATAGTTGGGAAGAGCTAAAATGACGCTTCAAAAATCGGGCAAAGCCGTACATTAAAGCGGCAAATATGATTACCAGAGCGCTGACGAAAAGAATTTTCAATCCATCGGCCACCAGAAAGTAAAAGTTGCCGAAGAAATAGCCGACGGCCATGAGCGCGGCCGTCCAGATAAAGCCCCCCAGGAGATTAAAAATCAGAAATTTCTTGAATGGAATTTTGCTCGCGCCGGCGGCCATGATGGTCGGCACGGCAAAACCGAAGCCCATGGTTATTTTGGAAATGAAAAGAATTTTCGTGTCATGGCGCCTAAAAACCCCTTCCATTTTTTCAAAAATTTCCCGAGTGACGCCAAAAAAATGGCCGAATCGCCGCAGAAAAGGTTCGGCCGCCCCGCGGCCGACCCAGTACCAAATGATATCGGCCGTCAAGTCGCCCAGAAGAAGCGTCGTATAGATGGGCAACAAAGAAAACCCGCCGAGCCGAAGCATCAGTCCGCTCGCCAACATCACAATGGGACCCTCAAAAATAGTCCCCAAAAATACAAAGGGGTATCTGTAAGTCGCCAAAAAAACCGCCAATGCGCCGAAAATTCCTTCCATACGGTATATTATACATCATTATCTTTGGCGCGACATGAGGATAGCCTCATTTAGGCGAAACTGCAAAACCAGCCAAGTTGAATCGAACATTTTGCCATATGGACCCAGCGAGAATCGGACTCGCGTCTTGGCAATGTCCCGATAACTCTAGTGGGCCAATGTGGACCCGAGGGGAATCGAACCCCTGCCCCAGCAATGCGAATGCTGTGTAATACCACTTTACTACGGGCCCACCAGAGCTATCGGGAAAACCGCTTATCTCCACATTGTCCCGAAAACAAAGGTGGACCGTGCGAGATTCGAACTCGCTACCCCCACATTGCAAATGTGGTGCTCTACCAATTGAGCTAACGGCCCTAAATCTGCACCAGGCGGATTCGGGCGACCCCGCCCCGCCCGCCGCGGGCGGGGCGGGGTTTAGCCCTTTTTGATAATAGATTACCTCATTTTCCCTTGAAGTGCCAACTTAATCACATGCTCAAGAAATCCGGGAAAAGAGAGGCCGACGGCCGAGAGCGATTCAATAAACGGCGAACCGGCAGCGAGGTGGGGCAAACTGTTAACTTCAAGAAAATAAACGCCGCGGGTCGGGCTGACGATAAAATCGGAACGAGAGTAGTGCCGCAAGCCCAGCGCCTTGTGGACCCGGCAAGCCGTGTTTTGCATTTCATATTTTTCCATCGTTGAAAATCGGCCGGGGTGGATTGCTTTTGTGCCGCCGCCGTATTTTGCCCGGTAGTCAAAAAAAGTTGAGCTCTCCGGCAGGACAAACTCAACGGGCAGAAGAGCGTAGGTTTCCTCACCGCGAAAAGAGCCGATTACTCCGCAGGTCGCTTCCCTGCCGGCAATGTACTCCTCAACCATAATGGCCGGACTTACCGCGAAGGCTTTTTCAAGCGCCGGTTCAAGTTCCTGAAAATTTTTCACCACCGACAGGCCTATGGAAGAGCCGAGGGCAATCGGTTTGACGATTGACGGGTTCGGCACCGCTCGCCAGAGGTCATGGAGATTCTGCCTTAGGGCGTCCTCTTTTTTCAAAAGCTTGTGATGGGGCGATTTGACGCCGTGGCTCTTGAGAAAATTTTTACTGTGGCCTTTGTGCATGGCAAGGAGCGACCCGAGATGTCCCGAGCCGGTATAGGGCACGGCAAAGGTGTCCAGCAGACGTTGAACCGTGCCATCTTCGCCGTATTCGCCGTGCGCCGCGTTGAAAATCACGTCAATTTTTTTAAACACTTTGGCCGGCGGCTCCGCCACCCCCTGCGCGTGCCAGACCCCACTTTTGTCTATAAAGATGTCAACCGGCTCGTAATTATCAGGCAGATTTTTCAAAACATGGGCGCCGGTTTTGACCGAAATTTCGTGCTCGCTCGACGGGCCGCCACGCAACACACCGACTCTGATTTTTGAGCGCAAACTCATAAAAATAGTATAACATGAAGCAGGAATAGCAAGAATAATAATATAAAACTTCTTTGTTACCTAACTCAAGCGATCGCTTGAGTTAGGTAACATTAGAAAATTCTATCCCTTACCTTACGATGAAAACTGATGGCGAAGCGGTGCGCCTCACTGTTTGCCAGTAAAATAGATTTCTCATGCGCCCGGACAAGCGCTTCATCACCCAGAACTTTTTCCGGGCGGTGGCGCTCGTTTTTGACGACCGCCGCCACCGGGATTGAAAGACCGCGGGCTTTGAGCGCCGCTTCAATAATCCTCTGCTGAGCCAAACCGCCGTCGGCCACAAAAAGCGCCGGCAGCGGCCATTCGGGATGATTCAGCCGCCGTTCAATCACTTCCTTCAAGCTGGTGAGGTCGTTGTTGCCGAACCCTCCTCTGATTTTAAATTTTCTGTAACCCGATTTTTTCGGCGCTCCGTCTTCAATCAAAACCATGGCGCCGACGACATCCGTCCCCGAAATGTGGGCGATGTCATAAGCCTCTATTCGCAGATGCGGATGTACGCGGATAGTAGCGCGGATACTCGCAGATGAAAGATGGGTGGATTCTATCCGCGTTAATCGGCGTTCCAATCCGCGTTCGTCTGCGGCGTTGCTTCCGAGCAACGCAATATCTTGGATGTGCCGAAGAGCGAAAAGAGTTTTCTTGATTGCTCCCGCCCGTTCAAAATCTCTGGCCTCGGCCGCCGCCTTCATTTCAGACTCCAAATTTTTCAGAATCTGCTTTTTCTCGCCGTTGAAAAGAAACTTGATATGGCGAATGGTGCGAGCGTAATCCGTTTTTGTAATTTCCCCGGTGCACACTCCGGGACAGAGCCCGATTTGCCGATTAAAGCAGGGTTTATCTTTTCGAACTAGGCTACAAGACATATTTGACTTACTTATAATCATATTGTTTTCCATGCTGGTGTTCTTGAGAACATTAGAATATAGAGTGGGAGGGTTGCAACGGTCGCGGAAGGGGAAAATTTTTCTGATGATTTTAAGCGCCGCTCTCAGTCGCGAGCCGTGGGGAAAAGGGCCAAAAACAGATTGTGGCTTATAGTTAGTAGTTTGTAGAGAAGAAAAATCAAGATCCTTTTTGCGGACAAGAAGAACTCGGGGAAAATCTTCATTAGTGATGACGACGCAATTAAAACTCTTGTCGTCTTTTTCCTTGACATTGTAGGGCGGCTGAAATTTCTTAATCAAATCCGCTTCAAGCAAAATGGCTTCAAGCACCGAGTTGGTTTTCTTGAAATCAACGCTCAGAGCCCTGCCCACCATGTCAGAGATTTGAGGGCCGCGCCTTTCGGCCAAGTCGGCGCTGAAATAGCTCTTGACCCTGTCGCGAAGCGAGGTCGCCCGACCAACATAAAGAATCTTCCGGTTCTTCCCCAGAAAAAAATAGACACCGGGGGCGTCCGGCAATTGGCTATTTCTAAAATCTTGACGTCTCACAAGCTATATGCTATGCTACTCCTTAGAAAAAAGCAACATATCACTTGTTGCCTGTCGTTCGCAAATTGATGCTATGAAAAAAATCCTGATTATTGACGACCAAGTAGCGCTGACCCTGGCGGCATTGCTAAAGTACTTTGGTTATACCAACCTTGTTACCGCCTTTGATGGTGAGGAAGGCATCCGCATGTTTGAGACCGAAAAACCCGACCTGGTTATTTCCGACTTTGACATGCCGAAGTTAGACGGTATGGGGGTACTTCGGCACATTCGGTCAAAGTCAAAAACGCCCGTCATCATGACGTCATCCGACACTGAAGACGGTTTTCTCGAAAAAGCTCTCCGCGCTGAAGGTGCTGATCACTTCCTGGGAAAGCCTTTCGACACGAAGCAACTGATTGAGTTGGTCCAGAAGCTTTTGAGGAATTGAAGGCTTGTGTGGCAGGTCTTAAATAATCCTCATAAATTCATGTTCGCCTCGCGATGCGGGGCGATTTTTTTGCCTTTTTGCGCTTAGCCTTTCGGTAACGATATGGGTCACAATATTTAAGCATGATACACAGTCCGCACAGGTTAAAAATTTATCGGCATCAGCATCATCGGTTGGGAAGCGGTCATCGGCATTGAGCTCATCGGCCTGCACAGCGGCATTAGCCGCTTGTGTCCGCCGCCGAAGGGAGCGGCAATCGCGCCACTGTGACCGCCGGCATCGCGGCCATTCTGCTTCTGGTATTCGCTCTGAACCGCTTTATCTGGATTCCCCTGCTTAAAAAAGCCAACATTATACCGAATGAACCCACAATTAAAATTGGTAGTTTGTTCTATGCCTTTCCCGATAAAAAGCGGTCGCATGTTATCGGTCCAGCCTCCTTTCAAGCGAGCCGAGGCGAATTTTTGTCCACCGGTTGGACCGTCCGATTGCGGCAAGTTAACGCTTCTTCGGCTGATTGCCGGCGTCATAAAACCATCGGCCGGAAGCATAAACCGCCGGTACTAAGAAGCCGCCGGTGCAAATACCACATGACTGTCATCATGGTCAATCGCCTCATTGTCGACACCTAGGTATACATCTACAAAATTTTACTCAAATATGACCCGGTGTGAGATTGCTTCATCTGCGCCACTTCCTCCGGCGTGCCCTTGGCCACCAAATCGCCCCCGGCCTCGCCGCCTTCCGGCCCGCAATCAAGGATGTAATCGGCGGATTTGATGATGTCCAAATTGTGCTCTATCACCACTACCGTGTTGCCGTGGTCAACCAATTGCTGCAAAATTTCAATGAGCTTCTTCACATCCTCGTAGTGAAGGCCCACCGTCGGCTCATCCAAAAGATAAATGGTCTTTTCCAAGTGCCGGCGATACAATTCCGAAGAAATTTTTACCCGCTGGGCTTCGCCGCCGGAAAGCGTCGTGGCCGATTGGCCTAATTCCAAATAACCCAGGCCTACATCGGCTAAGCTTTTTAGCCGGTCGGCCACAGCCGGAATATCCTGAAAAAACTTCAAGGCCTCTTCAACGGTCATACTGAGCACCTGAAAAATATTTCTCTTTTTGTAGGATACCTCAAGCGTCTCTTTCATAAATCGCTTGCCCACGCAGACTTCGCAGGGCACATAGACCGTCGGCAGAAAATGCATCTCCACCGCCACCTCGCCGTTGCCTTGGCAGGCTTCGCACCGGCCGCCCTTTACGTTGAAAGAAAAACGGTTGGCTTTCCAGCCCCGAACCCGCGCTTCCGCCGTTTCGGCAAAAAGGGCGCGGATAAAGGTAAAAGCGCCGGTGTAAGTCGCCGGGTTTGACCTGGGCGTCCGGCCAATCGGGCTCTGGTCAATCAAAATGGCCCGAGACAGGTACTCCGAACCAGTGAAGCTGGCGCAATTGAAAACTTCGGCTGAGCGATAGCGCCGCTCAAAACGCGCCTGCAGATTTTTGTAAAGGATTTCATAAAGAAGCGACGATTTGCCCGAGCCGGAAACGCCGGTAACGGCCACCAGTCGGCCGAGGGGAATATCGGCGTTAAAATTCTTAATGTTGAAAATTTTGCCGCCGCGGATTTTTAGAGCGCCCTTGTTTTTGTCCCGCCGCCGCTCCGGAACCGCGATTGTTTTCTGGCCGCGCAGGTAGTCAAGGGTCAGCGATTTGGCCTCGTTTGCCCGGGCGCTTAAAAGTTTTTCCACATAGCCGGAAACCACAATCCTGCCGCCGTGCGCTCCGGCCCCCGGTCCGATGTCAACCATAAAATCGGAGGAAAGAATGGTTTCCTCATCATGCTCAACCACGATAATGGTGTTGCCGATGTCCCGCAGATGGAGCAGGGTTTTGACCAAGCGGGCGTTGTCGCGCGAATGCAGGCCGATGGTCGGCTCGTCCAATACGTAGAGAGCGCCCACCAGACCGGAGCCGAGCTGGGACGCCAGTCTGATGCGCTGGGCTTCGCCGCCCGAGAGGGTGTGGGCCCGACGGTCAAGCGCCAGATATTCAATGCCGACGTTAATCATGAAATCAAGCCGCGATTCAATCTCCTTCAAAACCGCCTTGGCTATTTCCTTGTCCTTGGCGGAAAGTTTCAGCCGGCTGAAAAATTCCCGAGCATTTTGAATGGATAAACCAACCAACTCAGTGATATTTTTTCCTGTTTTTTTTCCGCGTTCGTCTGCGGTCCTCCCCAGAACGACATGCAAGGCCTCCTCGCGAAGCCGCGCGCCGCGGCACTTGGGGCAAGGTTCGTCGCCGAAAAAATGCCTGGTGCCGAGACCGTTGCACTCCGAGCAGGCGCCGTAAGGGGAATTGAAAGAAAAAAGCCGCGGCTCAATCTCAGGATAAGAAAAGCCGTCGTACGGGCACATGAATTTGGCCGATATCAGGCGCTCGCCCTCCCAAGTTTCCGGTGATGCCGCTTCCGGTGATGTCTTTTGAAAAGTGCCCCACTCACTCTGTTGTTTTTTCGCCCGTCCTTGTTGAGAAATTTGGGAGGGTGAATCAGTTTGAATTTTAAGCAAGCCCTGCGATTCTTGGAGCGCCCGTTCCACGGCTTCGCTCAAACGTTCCATCGCCCCGGATTTTCCGCCTTTGAGCTCAGTCAGAAAAAATTCGTCCACCAAAACATCAATGTCGTGCTTCTTGTTTTTGGCCAGAATAATCTGCTCGCGCAGTTTTTTTATTTGGCCGTCAATTTGCACTGTGCCATAGCCTTTGCCTAAAAGGTCGTAAAGCAGCTGATAGTACTCCCCTTTCCGGCCGACGACCAGCGGCGCGAAAATTTTCAGTTTTAAGTTATCAATAGGCACCCCTAAAACAGATTTCGGAAAATCCCTTCGGGCAACCGACTTTTCTGAAGTCGTTTTAGCGACCGTTTCAAGAATAGTGCCGATAATTTCTTCGTGCGACAGCTTTTTAATCGGCCGCCCGCAGACCAGGCAATGCGGCACGCCGACGCGAGCGTAGAGAATCCTCAAATAATCATAAATTTCGGTGATAGTGGCGACGGTTGAGCGGGGGTTGTTGGAGCGGGATTTTTGGTCAATGGAAATGGCCGGGGAAAGGCCGACAATCTCGTCCACATCCGGCTTTTGCATCTGCCGAAGAAATTGCCTGGCGTAGGATGAAAGCGACTCCACATAGCGCCTTTGGCCCTCGGCGAAAATCGTGTCAAAGGCCAAAGACGACTTGCCCGAGCCGGACAAGCCGGTGAACACAATCATTTTATTGCGCGGCATCTCCACCGTAATATTCTTTAGGTTATGCGTCCTAGCGCCTTTAACTATAAGTTTATTATCCATAATTTTAAGGTTGCTTGCCCCGTAGTAAACATTCTGATGTTTTACTACTGGGGTGGGTTCTGGCTCCCTTTACTATAAGTTTGTCGCTTTCGTTTTTCATAAAATTTTATTGCGTCCTTGTTATCGGTTTAGGTACAAAGCGTTAGCCCCAGGGTTTATCCCTAGGGTGAGGTACGGGCAAAACTATAGCAGAGAGGCCAGTCTAAAATCAAGAGCGTTCCTGCGAATGAGTCCGCAAAACCGTTTTCAATTCTTCAATGATTTCATCCAACGTAACCGTGGCTTTTATAAGGAAACTATCGGCGCCGAGCTTTTTGCCCTTTTCAATATCGGCTTTCTGTCCGAGATTGGAAAGAATGATTACCGGGATATTTTTCGTTTTGTCGCTGGCTTTGACGCGCGAAAGCGCTTCAAAACCGTCGAGTCCCGGCAAAAGTATGTCAAGCAAAATGATGTCCGGCACTTCCTTCTCAAGAAGCGCCAGAGCTTGCTCGCCGTCGGCGGCGTGGAGAAGCTTGCATTTCTCATTTGAAAGCTTGCGGGCGATAACATCGCTTAAAAATTTGTCATCCTCAACCCACATAACTTTCTTGCCTTCAATTGAGAATTCAGTATGATTCATCAAAACATTATAGCATGCTAGCAAAATCGCATGTGGGGAAGTCAAGTGGTTTCCCCGTTTCTATGTCAAAATATCCTTATTTTAAGCCAATTTTTGACGAGGCGACAAGCTTTTTCAGCTCCTTGATTTCATCTCTCAATAATGCCGCCGTCTCGAAATCCAAAATTTTGACGGCGGCGTTCATTTGCCGTTCCTTGTCGCGGATGAGCTTGGCGCGGTTTTTGGCCGGCACGGCCAAATCAATTTTCACAAGCTCGCGCACGGCCTTCTTGTGGGAATCCAGCTCCTCGGTGATGTCGCGGATTTTTTTGACGATGGTTTTCGGCGTGATGCCGTGTTTTTTGTTGTAAGCCAGTTGAAGAGCGCGGCGACGGTTGGTCTCGCCGACCGCTCGCTCAATTGAGCCGGTCATAGTGTCGGCGTAGAGAATCACCCGACCGTTCACATTGCGCGCCGCTCGTCCGATAATCTGGATAAGCGAAGTTTCGGAGCGCAAAAAACCCTCCTTGTCGGCGTCAAGAATGCCGATGAGCGCCACTTCCGGCAAATCCAAACCCTCGCGCAAAAGATTGACTCCGACCAGGCAATCAAACTGGCCTTTCCGAAATTGGGTCAAAATTTCAATCCGTTCAATGGTCTTGATGTCGCTGTGAAGGTACTCGGCCTTAAGACCCTTGTCTTTGAGAAAGAGGCTTAAATCCTCCGCCATCTTTTTGGTAAGAGTGGTGGCCATGGCGCGCTCCCCATTCTTTATGACCTTCTCCGCCTCGGCGATGAAATCAAAAACCTGTCCTTGGTATAAGGTTCGACCTGAAAGGTCTGACCTCTCTCCCGTATCGCTAATCGGCCTAACTAAAATCTGCGGGTCAACAAGTCCGGTCGGTCGGATGACTTGTTCCACCAAAGCCGCGGATTTACGCGAACTGGACGCGGATTGGCGCAGGTCATCCGCAGAGCGAGTAGAGGAACCGGATTTTTCAAGTTCATACGGGCCGGGGGTGGCCGATGTGTAAAGCGCCTGGCCGACCAGCGCTTCAAACTCATTGAACTTGAGCGGCCGGTTGTCGCGCGCCGAGGGCAAACGGAAACCGTGTTCAATCAAAGTGTCTTTGCGCGACTTGTCGCCGACGTACATGCCGCGGAGCTGGGGAACGGTAACGTGCGATTCGTCAATGACGGTCAAAAACGCTGATTCTCGCGGATTTCCATCCGCGGATATCCGCGGATTTGAATGTATCTGTGTTAATCCGCGACCTTGCTGGAAGTATGACAGCAAGGTATCGGGAGGTTCGCCCGGAAGTTTCCCCGAAAAGTGCCGCGAATAATTTTCAATGCCGTTGCAATAGCCGATTTCCCGAATCATCGCCAAATCATAATTGGTCCGCCGTTTGAGCCTCTCGGCTTCCAACAGTTTTTTTTCTTTCTCAAAGGTCTTCAACCGGTCTTTCAATTCAAGTTTGATGGTTTTAATCGCTCTCACGCGGTCTTCCTCCGGCGTAATGAAATGCTTGGCGGGAAAAATGAAAACCGCGTCGGGCTCTCCGAGAATTTTTCGGCTAACGGCGTCCACTTTGGCCAGCCTCGCGACGGCTTCTCGCTCAAACTCAAGACGGTAAAGCACTCGCTCGCTTACGGGCATCACTTCCACCGCGTCGCCAACCGCCCGAAAAAGCCCCGGAGACAGGTCCGCCGTGGTGCGCTCGTAATGAATGCGGATTAACCCGCGCATCAACTCTCCGCGCGAAATCGCTTGGCCTTTTTCAATTTTAACGTTGACCTTTTGATACTCTTCCGGACTGCCCAAGCCGTAAATGCAGGACACCGACGCCACGATAATCGTATCCCGCCGCGTCAGCAGGGCTTGAGTGGAAGCGTGGCGCAAGCGGTCAATCTCCTCGTTTATCACCGCTTCCTTTTCTATGTAGGTGTCGGTCACCGGCATGTAAGCTTCCGGCTGGTAGTAGTCGTAGTAGGAAACGAAATAATGCACGGCATTGTCGGGGAAAAATTCTTTGTACTCCTGAGCCAGCTGGGCGGCCAGGGTTTTGTTGTGAGCGATGACTAAGGTCGGCTTTTGGACCGAGGCAATGACATTGGCCGCCGTGAAAGTTTTGCCGGAGCCCGTCACGCCCAAAAGCGTCTGGTGTTTATAACCTTTTTTCAAACTCTCAACCAGCTCGACAATGGCCCGCGGCTGGTCGCCTGCCGGAGCAAAATGGCTTTTTAATTTGAACTTTTCCATGATAAAGAAACTATAGCGCAGTTTCAGGTAAAAAGAAAAACTGCCGGAGAAAATTTCTCAAGCAGTTCCGATGTGCGGGGGAAAATCCCTAAGGGCAAACTTTGATTTTCCACTCTTCCAAGACCGGATTGGCAAGGTTGGTTTTTCCGTCTTTGCAGGCAACATCAATAAGCGCTTCCCACTGCTCCGGAGTCCGCGAAGCGTCAACTTCAAACTCCAGAAACCGCCCCAACCGCAAGCTCTCAATGTTGCCGTGGCCCATTTGACGCAAAGCGTCTTTTACCGCCTTGTCGGCCGGATTCAAGGTCTGCCGTCTGGTTAAAATGGTAACCTGAATTTTCACGATGAACGGTATTTTTTGAACTGTCCACAATCTAACACCGGCATTGGAAACAATCAAGGAACGGGGCTTTACTCCTATGATAGATTAATTTTACAAGGCTTAATCTTGTAAAGCTGGCGCCGAGCGGTTCTATTTGGGTTTCACCTTGCCGTTTTTTCTGGCCGGCGAAGTGTCCGCTACCTCTTTCGCGATAATGTGCTCGGCCTCGGCCAAGTCGCCGCTAAATCTCTCCAGAAACTCCAGTTCCTCACTTGTCAGCGCCCGGGAAGCGCGCACTTTGCGCAGTTTGCGAATGTGGGCGTCAACATCGCCTCGGAGCACCTTAAACGACTGGTGAAGCACCAAACTCGCCTCCTCGCTCTCCTTTCTCATTGTCCGAGTCAAAGATAGCAGTTTAAACCAGCTCCAAATCCCGGCCGCGGCAATAATCGCAATACCGATGAGAAGCGAAAGAGCAATTAGGAAATAGTTGACGATAAAGGTGACCGCATCAGAGAAGAAATGCAACCGAACCGTAACCGCGTACGGTTTGGTTTCAGGACTGCGCGCTCCCTCGGCGTTCGTGACTCGAACCGTGAAAGTATACTGCCCCACCCAAAGGCGCTTTGAAACAAGGACGCTGAAATCTCCGAGCGAATTACTGTTGATTCCGTCCGTTACCACCATAGCGCCGCCCTGACTCACTATAACCTCAACATCCGCATTCGGATAGGTCGTGCCGCGAACGCGCAAAATGTCTCCAACGGTTAACTCTTCGTTGTAAGAAGTCACTTTAGGCGGCTCAATCCCCACAATTTCAAAATTCTCCTCGGCAGAAGTCACATTTTCGGCGCGGTCAAAGGCCGACACAAAGACCGTGTATGAACCGGGTTCTAATTTATCAAGCGCATAGGGATTGGCATCAACCGATGCTGAAGTTCGTCTCGGCCCGCCATCGCCGACTTTAACCTCGTAATGGTCTACGCCAGATGCCTTGTCGGTGGCGTTGAATAGTATGACTGGTTGCGGATTAAGACTTACGGTGCCATGCGGAAACTTTATGCGAAATTTTTCCGGCGGGGTCTGGTCAATATTCACTTGGAATCGCGTTACCGAACCCCAACCGCTAGAGGTGCGTACCTGAAGCAAAAAATAGAATGTGCCGTCAGGAAGATCCTCAACAGTTTTCTCGGTAATCGGCGGGGCATAGCGAATACTTGGCGTTGCTCTCGGGCTCTCGCTAATGATGGTCCGAACCTCAAGAGCGCCCGCCGGAAGAGTCCACGAAAACTCCGGGGAATTATCCCGATACCATTTTGCCTGGTCGGGATGAGTGGGCGATTGTATCTCCGCCACGCTTGAAGAACTGCCGGAAAGAGATGACGCGCTTCCCGGAGAAACCGAGGAACGCTCCGCAGGAGAGGAGAGAGTGAACTCGGCGCGCGGCAGACCGGTCAAGATATTCGTTCCTTTGCCGTCATTGGCCAAAACCGAACCGGAGGAAAAAGCAAGCGTGGCTGAACCGGCCGATTTCACCTTAAAGGTAATCTGCAAGATTTTTCCGCTTGCTCCCGTAAATCCCGGATTAAGCGCCACACCCTCAAAACTGACCGTACCGTCATTTGAAAAAGACGGTTCCTGCGCCCACAGGTTGATGATTGAACCGCTTTTTGATACGGAAATAACTTGCAACTTGTCTCCCGGAAACGAAAGAACGCCTTCAACCGCATTCATGGCCTCCGCGGGACTAGCAACCACGATTGAGACCGAAAAAGAGTCGCCAACCTTGAACGCGCCTGAAGAGGGCGAGACGGAAAGCGTCGCGGCAAAAACAGGAGAAGCATATAGAATATAGAAAACAGAAAATAGTAAAAGAGTATAAATTTTGGGAGAGATGCCCATTAAACGCTGTCCAGAAACTTTTTCCGGTGATTTTAATTGTGTTTTAGGTGACATACTCTCGTTCCTAAATTCTAATGTGCGGTCGCGCGCAAAAGAACGCAAGCAACAATATAATTATACCCGAGAGAATGAGGGTAAGATACGCGCGGCTATCCACAGGAGCGGGCGAAACGAAGGCAACGCGCTCATTGCCCGCTTTGTCCAACGCTTTCACGAAGATAAAGCTCTTCCGGTTTTGGTCGGCAAGCGCTAAGGGGCTCTCCGCTCTCACCCATTTGCCCTCCGCCGGCAAGGCCAAGCGCGTCTCCTGCGCTTCATAATGGTCAATGCCGGACTTTTTGTCTTGCGTTTCAAAAACAACAAAGTATTTGCCGTCCAAAATACTGCTGCTCTTTCCCACCACTGGCGCGAAAATCTCCGGCGGCTCCCGGTCCTCGTCGTAAGACAGCGTCGCGCGAAGCAAGCGGGAGGATGCTGACTCCTTTCCTCCCCGAACGAGAGAGATTAGCCCTCCTCTCACCTCGGTTGGAAGTGCGCTGCCGGCTCCATCATTTCGCAGAACTACTCCGTCAACGACGGTAATGGGCGCCTTGCCCTCTGCTACTCCTTCAAAGACAACGAAAAAGAGGGGAATCTTTTCGCCCCAAAGGCCTCCTGGAATAATCCCTGAAAATGTTATTACGCTCGGCTCTACGGCTTGCGGACGCTCAACCCATAAGCTGACGGCCGATTCCTCATACGTTATGCGATAAGGCGAGAGGAACCGAGTTGGATACATAACTTTCCCCGAAACGGCATTGGCAGTCTCGCCCTTCGTATCAAGAAAGACGCCGAGTTGAAAAAGCTCGCCTGTTGCTCCAAAGCTTGTTTTCGGCTCAAGTGAAATTTCTGCGGCAAAAACAGGTGAAGGATTTAGAATATAGAATGTAGAAAATAGGAGGATAAGAAAGAATATAGAATTTAGAATATAGGATTTAGAATGCTTGCTTTGTGACTTAATCAGGCCGTCAAGCATCTTTCCGATTTCTACAATAGATGCGCCCAATTTTTTATAGTCGTCATCGTGAAGAAAATTTAGTCTACAAGAGACCTCAATCTGACTTTCTAATTCAGCCGTTGAGGCATAAGCGATGTTGTAGAATTGTAATTTTTCCTTCTGATGGCCCCTTTTGAAACCCTCCGCTATATTTGAACTGATAGATACCGCCGAACGCCTCATTTGGTTAGTAATGCCGTACAACTCTGATTTGGGAAATTTCTCGGTAATGGCATACACGCCCGCGGCCAAATCAAGCGCTTTTTGCCAAACCTTTAGATCTCTAAATGATTTTAATTGTCCCTGCATAATCCTATATCCTACATTCTATATTCTAAATCCTAAATCCTAGATTCTATATTCTCTATCCTTCTTCTCCCCCCTACCCCGTCCAATAAAACGCCATAATGCTGAAGTCAACCAGATTCACTTTGCCGTCGCCGTTTAAGTCAACATTCTTTGGAGGATTCGGCTTTTTATACCAAAACGCGAGAATGGAGTAATCAATGAGATTAACCTTCCCGTCACTGTTCACATCTTCCTTAAGTTTGACCGACTTTTTGGGAGACGTTACTTTGGCGAGCACGGTCTTTGTCCCGACCTTAAACGCCACGCTCTTTCCAAAAGCGCTAATTTCGTTTGCTTTTGCGGCCTTGGCTTTGGTGAGATGGTCTCCAAAGTCAAGCGCGGCCGTATCAAAATTATAGAGATACGAACCGTCCTTGTCTGTCGCCACCTTGCCGAAAAATTCCTCGTCCGAATTGACGGCAATGGTAACCTCGGAGTTCGGAGCGCTCACGCCAAAAATAGCCAGGTTCTCGCCGCGTTTAACTTCGGTTTTATCCACCGCGATGGTCGGCGCTATAAAAATGCCGCCCATCTCAACCGTAACGCCCGAAGTTACCGTCACCGGAAAAGTAAAAAGCGACGACCTCCTTCCCTGACCGTCTTCAGAATAAACCCCAAAAATATAGCCGCCCGCGGAAATCCCTGAAACCGCCACCCTGAAATTCGCCGCCGGGTCGGCAAGAGTTTGTGCCGCGATTTGCGCGTCTTTCAGAATTGTCACTTTCATCCCCGGATAGGCGCGACCGGAAAAGACAACGCTCGTTACCGGGGCGATGTAACCGCCCCCTCCGCCTCCACCGCCTCCGCCTCCTCCCCCGCTACTGCTTGATGATAAAGAGGGGGTTGGAACAGGAGCCGGAGCCGTACCCATGACCGTAAAGGTGCTGAAATGCGTTGAACTGAAAGTTACTTTGTTCTGTGTGGTATCAACAGTGCTTCCGCTTATAAGCTGCCAGGCGGAACCATCCCACCGGTAGGCGCCCAAGGTGCTCTCGTCAATGCCGCTTATGTCGTCGTCCGTGTAATAAAAGGTAATGATGGCAGGTTCACTTAGGGTCGTGATGGCGCTGTTGTCGGAGTACTTCCTAAATGACGCTTCAAACCAGGTGTTGGCGGCGAGCTTGCCGCTCGGCAGCGGTCTGCCGGAGAGCGCCGCGCTCCTCGGTATCCCCTGCATGTTCATGAAGTACCGTTCGCCGGTCCCGATGATATTTGGCGGGAGAATCATCTCATGTCTCGTCCCGTTTGGGTTCAAAATGGCGGAGGTTGACGCCGTGCCAGGGTCAAAATCCAGCGCCCGCACGGCATACACATTCGCCGTTGGCACGGCCGAGAACTCGGTTGATGTCGCGACGACAAAACCGGAAGAATTCTTCACCCGAACAACGAAATAGTATCTGGTGCCATTCGTAAGGTTCGGAAAGGAAGAAGCAGTGGTACTTCCCATGACCGTGAAAACATAAGGTCCGCCGCTTGAAAGCGCGCGTCCGACTTCATAATGATTAAAGAAAATACCGGAGGAGGTACTGGTTGCCGGCGCCCAAAACATCCAGATCTCCGCGTTCCCCGGAAAGATTTGAGGAATGGGCGGCGCGGCAAGAGGCGGCGGCACTACGGTCACATATATCGCGGTGCTTTGATTTCCGGCGTATGCGGTAAAAGCAAAAAAAAGCGCGCCGCACCAAAATGCCGTCAATAAAAAACAGAACGGAGCACCCGCAACCCGCTTTTTCGTTCGGTTTCTCTCATTCATCGCCTCTTAATTCTACCTTATTGTAACTGCGGAGAATACCCCGAGGCTTTGCCTCGGGGATGAATCCGCAAGTAGTAAGATGGGTCGGCGCCCGCCCGAACGTACCGAGTACGGTAGTTCGGTACGGGCGGGGAGCCGATTCTTATACAACAAAGTTTGCCCCGATGCCTCGCCTAATACCCCGCCGAGGTACTCCGAGGGAACAGCTTGCTGCGGGGATAGGACGAGGCCAAACTTTATTTGAGAGAGACCGAGATTTTCAGGCGGCGGCGCAGGAACTTGAAGAGATGAAAGAGCGCGAAGATAAGCGCCATGAGTCCGAGAAGATGCCAAACAGGAAAGGCGTAAAAGGCGACGGTTTTCGTAGTCAATTCATTCCCTTCGCCGTCAACAATGGCGAGCGCCGCCGTATATCGGCCTAGCAGAAAACCGGAAACATCCCACTGGGCAATCAAATCCCGCACGCCGGTCGGAAGCACCACTTGACCAGAAATCGGAACTTCGCCCACTTTTTTCCCGAACATATTCGCTATAGTCAAAGCGCCTTTGGGTTCAAAGTGGACGGTGCCCGTATTCTCAAATTTGATGGTAAAGCCAACTGGACTGCCAGTGACAAAACTCGGACCTGAAAAATCCAAAATTTTACCTTTTTGCAAACTGTTGCCGGGAACCGTAACGAAAATAAGCACGCCGACTCTGGTGCCGATTTTTAACTGCCCGGCTTCCTCTAATCTAGTTGCCTTAAAAAAAACCACGCCAAAATGCGCTCCCGGCTCAGCTTTGGAAGGAGCTTTTATGCTGTACGGAATGGCTCTTGATTCTCCTTTTTTGAAAACAAACGAGCCCTTTCCGCCTATGGTAATCCAGTCCCTGACCGTCGTAACACCTTCAGTTCTGCCAATGAATTGCAGATTAATGCTGCCGGCAGCCGGGATAAAATCCTCCACCGTTACTTCAACATTGACATCTTCATCGCTTTCATTCCTAAGAGAAATTGCGCCAGAGACCGTTTCCCCCGGCTTAATGGTATGCAAAACCTTTACCGGCTGCACGGATAGACCAATACCGGCATTCGCCACACTCGCCCCAAACAATAATAGCAATAGCAAAACCGACAGCACCAATAACGCTGTTCTGTTAATACATAGCGTGTTCTGAATTTTTGTCATTTGGATTTCTTTTGCCCGCGCGCCTGAACTTCGTCCGTGCGAAGTCGGGTGGGATTTAATGCTTCACGCTTCACGCTTCACGCTTCAAGTTTTACGGATTCGCGGTTGCCGTGTAAGTCAATGGCCCGGTATAGGTGCCTGTCTTCTGGGTCACGGGCACATCAAGATAGTATTGGACAGTATTTAGATGCGCGGTTGCGCTGTAGGAACCGCTGCCTGCGTTTCCAATGCGACTAACGTTCGTAGAGCTGGCAATACCCGCCCAAAGCTGACTGGCGTTAAACATGGCGTCGCTGGTCCCCCACCAGGCGGTGGAAAGAAATGACACGCCGTTAGTAGATGACGCGCTCATCACGCGGAAGGCAAGCACATCATCACCGTTGGTAATGGAAACGGCATTGCCGGCAGAGGTGGTCGCTGAAGCCGCGGCCACAATCCACTGCGGGTCCTTGTCTGTAATCTCAGTGCCAGAGCCGTCATTCATTGCCTGCGCTGTCAGAGTCACATTATCTCCGGAGAGCGTTACATTCCAGCCGGAAGTATTATTGGTTGTGACAGACAAAGTGCTCGTCGCCTGGACCGAAGTGCCAGGGGAAAGCGTTGCAAACTGGTTGGTAGTTACCGTAAAAGACAAAGCCGAGCTAACCGTTACGCTCAAAGTGGGAGTCTGGGTGGCTGCAAAGACAAGGTAGCCGGAAAACAGTACGAGCGCGATAAGGAAAGCGGTGATAAACGGATTGGCATCATCTTTAGAAAAAATAAAAATCTTCTTGGAAATCATTTTTTATATGTTATCAAGTGTGTAAATAAACTCGACCGATTCAAAACAAAAAACCAACTAGCTACTGCTAATTGGACCGCAAACTACCACTTCCCCAGAATTTATCTGTGTCTGTGCAAGAGAGAGAGAGAGAGAGAGAGAGTTAAACATGATTTTCACACTTACATGATAGCACATATCAGAATGGCCAAGTATAATGAGTTATCCACAACCATATTCCTGAAGCCTAAAGCGTAAAACTTGAAACAAAATCAAGCTCGGGCTTCAGGTTTCAGGCTTCAGGCTTCGTGTTTCAAGTTCCGTATAACTCCCCATAACATTGCTCCGATATCTTCTGCCAAATTTATTGCTTGTTCATACTCATCTTTGGCAATATATTTTTCAACCAACGAAAAGTGGAGAAGATACTTTGATTCTTTAAGCGACCCGTAAGAGATTTCAAGAAAATTTTTATGGACTTTATCCCTTCCTCGAGCATATCCTTCAACATAATTAAGAATGATTGATAAAGACGCTCTCCTTAACTGAGAAGTTACGCCGTATAATTCCTCTTTGAGAAATTTCCGCGTCAGAGCATAAACTAAATGAACATATTCATCCATCTTTCTTTTTAGTTTCTCATGATAATTTTCCATGTTTTTTGCTTTTTATGTTTTAGGTTTCAAGCTTCACGCTTCAAGTTTTACGGATTGGCCGTAGCAGTATAAGTCAAGGTTCCAGTGTAGGTGCCTGTCTTCTGGGTCGCCGGCACATCAAGATAATACTGGACGGTGTTTAGATGGTCAGACGCGCTTAAAGAGCCGGTGCCCGCGTTTCCGATACGGCTCACATTGGTGGAACTGGCAATACCCGCCCAAAGCTGACTGGCGTTAAACATGGCGTCGCTCGTCCCCCACCAGGCGGTAGAGAGAAAGGCTGCGCCGTTGGTAGATGACGCGCTCATCACGCGAAAGGCAAGCACATCCTGACCGTTGGTAATGGCCGTGGCGTTGCCGGCGGTTGTCGTTGCCGCACCCGAAGGAATAATCCACTGGGGAGTAAGGTCTGTAATTTCGGTGCCAGCGCCGTCATTCATGGCCTTGGCCGTGGCGGTAACGTTATTGCCGGAGAGCGTTACATTCCAGCCGGAAGCATTGTTGGTGTTGACATTCAAAGTGCTGGTAGCTTTTACGGGAGAGCCCGGAGAAAGAGTGGCGAAGTTGTTGGTGGTAACCACGAAGGTAAGCGAGGCTTCGGCGCCGGCTGCGGTTCCGCATATCTTGGTGGTGTAGGCAGTGCCGTCCCCCACATGGGCGTTGGTGGTTCCGGTCATTGAGCCGAGCGTGGTGTCAAAACCTGTGCAGTTCGTTGCTTGATAACCGACCGAAACGCTCCCGCCCGAAGGCGCCTGAATGCAAGCATTATTGGCGTAATTGCTCTGCGAATTTTGCTCGGAATGCGCATTGGTCGTTGCCGATAATTTTAAGGCCGTGGCAAAAGTGCCGGAACACGAATTGCCAAGTCCCGTTACGCCGCTACAGCAGACAAGTTGAGTATAATTTGATTGGCTTGGAAGTTCGGCGTGGGCGTTAGCAGTTCCCGACATTCGCCAAATCACCGTGCCCGAGGGACAGGTGGTGGCCACCGAACAGGAAAGCGTGCCGGCATTAACCGTATGCAAAAACCCTAACCCCACCAAAGCCAGCGTTAACCCCGTTAGAAGCCGTGCGCAGAAAAAATTTATCAAATTTTTTCTGCCTTGAAGATATCGGCCATTTGCACTATGCCGATAATTTCTATGATAGTTTTTACTTGTGGATAACTCAACTTCTAACGGAGTTGACATGGTTTGTGGGAATGATATACTTAAAGCACGATAGCATTCAGGGGCCTTTCGGGGCTCCTGATTTATTTTTGAAGCCGATCTTTAAGCTTTCTTAAATCGATATACTTAGCTCTTTCCAGCAACTCTTTTGAAATGTGGCCTCTTGTGGACATCACAATAATTCTCTTGCCGACTTTTTTGATCCTGTCTATAACAACCGAAAAATCGCTGTCCCCGGAAATCAGTACGGCCGTATCATAATGATCTCTCGTATCGTCCATCTCAAAAGCCAGTTCCATGTCCAAATTATTTTTCCACTCTAAACCGCCGTCTCTGGATTTAATTTTCTTAACCACTCTGGTTCTGATTATAAATCCCTTTGCCGAAAGCATATCCAAAAATCTCATTTCGCTTGGATTGGCTTCGTTCCTGCCGGTATAAACAAATAATTTTGTGTCTTCTCCGCATTCTTCCTTAAAGTATTTCATCAATTTTTCATACGAAACACGCCAATGTAAAGTCCTTTGCGAATAAAATAAATTTTCCGCATCAATAAACACATACACCTTACCTTTTATAAACTGACCGATCATAATTCAATGATATCACAACCAAATCACCGTGCCCGAAGGACAGGTGGTTGCAACGGAACAGGAAAGCGTGCCGGCATTAACCGTATGCAAAAACATTGACCCTAAAGCGAGCGCCAGTAATAACTTACTTATCCACAATTTGGCTATTGACATAGATATTGAGTTTGCTATAGTGTAATCATCACGAACGGAAAGGGTGCCCTGATGAGGTTTTGTCCTCATCGGGGTCTTTCTTTTTTTGAACCTTGTTTCTGATGTCAACGACAAATCTAGTAGAGGGCAAAAAATCGGCTCGCTTCAGAAGCCCGGAATACCTTTTGCGGTTCGGCACCATAAGCGCAAGAAGTTTTTTCTGCTCCAATAAGTATT
The DNA here is from genome assembly GCA_016188455.1 of Candidatus Tayloriibacteriota bacterium. Lineage (GTDB taxonomy): Bacteria > Patescibacteriota > Minisyncoccia > Phycocordibacterales > SIBU01 > SIBU01. The sequence continues at coordinate 39,298 of JACPHR010000019.1, forward strand.
CAACAAGGCAATGGAAATCGCCGTCACCGGTTATGATAAGCGCTTTATCGAAATCGTTTATATGAATCATCGTGTGTAAGACAAGTTCTGCGTCAACATTGCCTTTCACCTCTCCATCGGGAAGCTCCAGCGTCGGCTTAAAAATGCAAATATAACCACCCTCCTGAAGATATTTGTAAAGCCCCTCATTGCCTTTCACATAGCCAATGCAAAGAAATGCTTTCGTGATATTATGCTTGTCTTTCAAATATACGCGAAAACGCGCAAAATCAAGCTCCCATCCTTGCGCGCGAACGCCAAGATTTAAATTCTGACTGTCTATAAACGCAAAATTGTTTGATTTTATTTTCACTATATAGATATTTCAACTTTGATAAACATTAGAAGTTCCCGACATCCGCCAAATCACCGTGCCCGAGGGACAGGTGGTGGCCACCGAACAGGAAAGCGTGCCGGCAAAAGTTGTGTTCACAAAAAATATCCCCGCAGCAAGTAGGGCAATAAAAATCGTCAGCCAATTTTTATTTGAAAATTTACCCATCATATCATATTGCCATAAGTGCGAGTATTACTGATCTGTCGCTTCGTTTTCCTGAATATCGGGGGTTGGAGTTGTAGCAGTAGCCGACATCTCATCTGGCGCAGGAGCATTGTCTGGTATTACTTCTGCTGCTTCGCTGTCAATAATATTAGTGTCAGTGGTGAACTCAGGAGAGGTGGTAAATTCAAGAGATGTGCTGGCGGTATCTTGCAGAACCGGTTCATTGGAAAATAGCTCGCTCTGTATATATCCTTACTCATCGTCATAGACGATAAAAATATCCCAAGGGCCGCTTCCTGCAAATATATCAGCGGAACGGATGGTGTGCTCCGAGCTTAGATTGGAAATAAAATCCTGCGCTCGCGCTTCAACTGTTAGGAAACCGTCTTCCGATGTGCCGGTTAGATTATTTGAATTAAGGATTTTTATGCGCGTAGAAACCTTACCGGTATTTCCCGAATGATATTTCACAATCACTGCGAAATCGCCTCCGTAACTGTTTGCCTTAATCTGATCAACCGTTATGTTTTCCTGGCGAGTCAGCCAATTATTCATGGTCTGCTCTATAGTCATTGAATCTCCTATAAAAATTTTTAATTGATAATTCCCTTGCGTAAGAACGGCAAAAGCTTGAGCGTACATTCTGCCTGTTGAAGTAAAAGAAAATGCCCCTATTAGAACCGCTAGAATAAAACCTGCGGCAAATAATTTTGTCACGATGGAAGTTTTTTGCTTGTCAGGATTTTTTGCCGATTTTATACCTTGTATAAGTTTTTTGCTGGACATAGTATTAATTAGTGTAGGATATAATGTAATTATACACTGTTGACCCAATATTTTGCAGAATCATAGTCGCGCGACCCTCCTCGCCGGCCGAGCCGTCGCCTCGAATCATTACCGTTATGATGTATGGACGGTTGGGAATATACACAATCCCAGAATCAAGAAATACCCGATAGTTTTGGTTCCGCCCCCACTTGTGGGCAAACAAAATATTCTTATCTATGCCGCTTGCCAGATATTCGTCAAAATCCGTTTCCGAAAGCCACTTCAAAATTCTTGTTGAGTTTCCCCGCTTCAAAAAACTTGAAGTGTAAAGCGCCCGCCACAGCCGGGAATATTCTTTGGCGGAAAACCAACCCTTTTTATCAAACAACTCTTCCAGACCGGTCTCAATAATGATTGAATCAAGTTCGGGCGGATTCATATTTTCAAGAAATATATGATAGGCGGTATTGTCGGAATTGGTTAGGAGCTCTTGAAGAAGCCGCTCAACGGTGAAAGTAGTGCCGGCAGGGTTTTGAAACAGGGCGCCAAATTCGGCGTCTTTCTCTTCTTCTTTCAGAACAAGCTCGGTATCCAATTGCCACGCTCCATCTTCAACCTTTTTCATAACCGCCATGGCTAAGGGCAGTTTTGACAAACTGGCCGGCCAAATCCTTACCTCTTGTCCGATGTTTATGTTGGCGCCGGTATTCAAGAATTCAAAATAAAGCGAGACAGACCCCGGGCCTTCTTTTTGAACAAGCTCGCGCAACTCCTCGCGGAGCGGCTGCAAGTTCACGATAAAATGCTCTTGGGGAGTAAAACTTCTCGCCGGGTCAATCAAGGGATAGGGATTGGAAAAGCCGACATTTGAGAGACGCCCTGTAATCGCCGGCCAACCCCAAACCGCCAAACTCACGGACACAAAGAAAAAAATCAATGCCAGAAGTTTCCATGTTGTTGTGGGACTTTCTGTATTGTTTTGCTCGTGTGTTTTCATAAAGAATTACTCCAATGTTCCCTCAACGATAATGACCACATTGCCCGTGGCGGCAAGCGGCCCGTTTTGAATGGTTATCCCCTCTCCTTCGCGAATGGTCAGCTGGCGCTCGGTCGTGCTTCCGTTAAACACATAGGGAGTATTCAGCGCAACACCGGCTCTCCGAAAGTGCCCATAATAAGTTCCGTCTCCTAATTCTTCGGTCCCAAGCAGTGGCGCCAAAAGAGCGCCTCCGCTCAAAGTGGCTCCTCCAGTCGGCCCGTCTCTGGCGGTAATTTGCGCGGGAACCGCGGCATCAGAGCTGTCGTATTTGTCGGCGGTGATAGTTGTTCCACCCGTGCCCACCGCGCTCGTCCGGTACACTTCAAAAGGGGTGGTGTTGCCTACAACAGCCGCGGTTTGCCTTGCGTAAAGACTGATTCTGGTTATCTTGAGAATTTTCCCTGAACCAGAGGCGTTGAAAATGTCAATCATTTTTTTGCTGGCGCCCCCGACCGAGTTTGACTGCCAGGAATAAGTTGGCTTCTCGGTTGCGGTCGCGGCGCCTATTTGGAAGGTTATGCCGCAGGCCACCAAACCCGCGGCTGTGCCGACAACAATTCCCCATTTGCAAGCAATTCCCTGTCCTTCTCGTAAAACTATTCTTTCAGCGGATGTATTGCCGCGATTGACATACAGCGGGACTTCGGACTGGAACCAAGGAAATGAGCCCGCGGCTCCTGTTCCCAAATGGGCTTCTTCGGTTAAAATGCGGGAGCCGCCGAGAAAACCGCCGGTGAGTGTCGCGCCTCCTGTCGGAGCGGTTCTCGCGGTTATGTTTGCGCTAAGATTCGTATCCGTGCTGTCAAACTTTCCCGCCGAGATGGCGGTTCCCCCCGTGCCCACCGCGCTTGTTTTTCGTATTTCTACTGGCGCGCGGATGCCCGTAACTGCCGTTGTCCTTTGAAAAGCAACTACTTCAAGAATTCTGATTACCTGTCCTGAACCGGCCGCGTTGAAAAGATCCATAATAACACCGTCAGTGGCCATCACCCTGCCGGTTGAGAACATCGTGTAAGTTGCCTCGGGTGTCGGACTACCACCCGCACCAGTTTGATCTGTCCCGCAGGAAAAAAGGTTCGTGGTGCTGTCGTAGAGAAGCTTGGCGGTAGTGCCGGCGCAACTCGCCGGCAGCGCGCGCGCAGTATATGCCGAGGTAGAATCTCCCACCAATACAGCATCGCTTACAGCGGCGGTAAGAGCTGTTCCGCCTTGCCCGACCGTAACCGCAGCGTTGCTTGTTAAAACCGTGGCGGCGGCATCAGGAAATGTAAAAATTCTTGCGGCCGTGGGCCCGGCGGCAGTGAAGTATGCTATACCCGTGCCGCCATTCGCGGTTGGTAAGATTCCGGTTATCCCATTGGTCAAATCAACCTGCGCCCAAGCCGGATTGTTGGACGCGCCGGTATTGGAAAGGTATCTCGTGGCGGTGGTGTTTTTAGCGAGAGCCGAGATAACATCAGTTGCCGACCCGTAGAGAATATCGCCCTGCACCACATTTCCAATCTCGGAAATAGTATGCCCAGGATTCGGCGCCGCCGCATTCACTATAGACGCGAGGGTAATCAGGAGCGCCATAAGAAAAAGAGTACTTAAAAAGCGATTGAAGACCGAGAGATGTTTTCTAAAAAACGAGTTCATGCGGAGGACAATAACTTGTATATAAAGAATAACAAAATTAACTCCTACTCGCTAGAGCAAGCAGTGGATAAAACCCCCTAGTGCCAGTAACTCAAAAGTAAATTAAGAGCGACACCGCGGGGCTATAGCCCGTCCGAGAGCGTCCTAGAGCGTCCGCGAGTCGCTCGGAGTAGCTCTCCGGAGCCGCTCGGAGTAGCTTGGGCTCGCCCGAATAGGGCGTTCCACCTCTCTGTCGTCACGAACTGACCATGCGCACCCGCCTGCGTGCGGACACGCACGGGCAGGGAGCGCAGGGTGTTCATTCGCATGAGCGGTCCGCCTGAGGCGGATAGCGCCGCAATCCCACACTTTTTCGGAAAAGTGTGGGATGACACACATCAAACCACCTTTATTCCCGTCCTCAAAATTTCTTCTACAAAAGGGGTGGAAACCGTTTTTAAATCTTTTTCAGAAAATATATGCGGCTCTATTCTCAAATCAACCTCTCTGACCAAACGCCCCAATTCAATAATAAAATTATCTGTCTCTTTCCTTCTGGAGAAAACAGCAACATCTATATCGCTCCATTTCCTGGCTTCACCCTTGGCGAAAGAACCAAACAGATACAAACCGGATAAAGGGATCCTGTTTTTCTTCAACTTGTCAGCGTATTTTTCTACGATTTCTTTTGCGCCATTTTTTGACATAAATTTTTATATAATTCAGTTATCTTCTGAAAATTTTCCTCCGCGTACTCCTTGGTACAAACTTTATAGAATGCCTTTTTATAGTCATCATATCTGGCGCGGATATTAAAGGTATTCGCAACGACAAAATAATCTTTAATGTCATTATCTAGATTTAAATTAGCCATTTTCTCCAAAATAATAAGATTATGAATCTTGGGTGGTTGTTCTTTGGTCTCCAACACCACAAACGCCTTTAACATTTTCTCCAAAACAATATGCCCGAAAAACAAACTTTCCGGATACCTTTTGGAATCCAGCAACACCTGCATGGTCGCATAATCCCTCTCCGCGCCGTCAGTCCAGTATGTTACCTGCTCTTTTATACTTATCATGACCTTCATATTAACATGAAATAATGGAAAAAAGAATAGAAGTGAAGGTAATCCATCACGCCTCCAAATTCCTCCTTGGCTCAAGTATACAAAGCGCCAAGGACCTGTGGAAATCAGATGTCCACATTCTGTGGACATCTGATTTCCACATCATTCTAAATCGCCGATGGCGTGAGTAGTTCTCCAACAGTCTGACTATTAGGTTCCAACAGTCAGACTGTTGGAAACTTTATAATTGCCCAAAAAATCGTCTCTATATTTCTCAAATCTGCCTTCAAGAATCGCCTGCCGCATTTTCTTCATGAGATTGACGATAAAGTAGAGGTTGTGAATTGTGGCAAGAGTGCACGCTAAAATCTCTTCGGCGCGGAAGAGGTGCGAGAGGTAGGCGCGGGTGAAATTCTTGCAAGTGTAACAGGCGCAATTCTTCTCAATCGGCGTGAAGTCGGTCTTGTATCGCGAGTTTTCAATGGCGATAAAGCCGTACGAAGTGTAGAGCAAGCCGTTGCGAGCGCGGCGGGTCGGCGCCACGCAGTCAAACAAATCGCAGCCGTTTTCCACCGCCTCAAACAGGTCCCTCGGTTCCCCGATGCCCAAGAGATGCCTCGGTTTTTCTGCCGGCAGAATGGCGTTTACCCAACGCACCGCCGCGCCGATGTCTTCCTTGTCAAACGAACCGCCGATGCCGAAGCCGTCAAAGCCCATGGCGCCGATGACGTCGGCACTCTGCTTTCTCAGGTCTTCAAACCGACCGCCCTGCACTATGCCAAACAACCCCTGCGGTCTCTCATCGGCTAATTCGCGCGAATTAGCTGATAACTGAATGTGCTTCCCGAGACAACGGCTGGCCCAACGGTGAGTGCGTCCGAGCGCCTCTTTCTGATACTCGTATGAAGCTTCGGGCGAGGTGCATTCGTCAAAAGCGAAAATCATGTCGGCCCCGATGTTGTGTTGAATCTCAATGGAACGTTCGGGTGTTAATCTATGCGCGCTGCCGTCTTTGTATGATTTAAAAGTGACGCCGTCGTCGTCAATTTTTACCAACGGCGCCTCATCTGCCCTTCCTGTCATTCCTACATTCCTAGGAACGTATGAGGAACGGGGAAAGATTTTTGAGGCCTTCTTGCCAATACCGGCGCCAAGAGAAAATACTTGGAAGCCGCCAGAGTCGGTCATGGTCGGCCCCGGCCAGTTCATGAACTGATGAAGCCCGCCTGCCTGCTTTATGACCTCTTCGCCCGGCTCAAGATAAAGATGGTAGGTATTGGCCAAAACCACTTGCGCGCCGAGGCCTTTGACTTGTTCCGGCGTAAGCGCTTTGACGGTCGCCTTCGTGCCGACAACCGCAAAAGCCGGCGTTTCAATCCTGCCGCGCGGAGTTTCCAAAGTGCCCGCCCGGCCGAGGGCGCTCCTGATTTCCTTTTCAATCGTAAATTTTAAGGTTCCCATGTTCACCAGTATATAGGCGAGCCGAAAAAGAGCAACCGAAACCGAACAAAATTCTTTGTTGAACATCTAGACCATGGTCTAGATGTTCAACAAAAAAATAAGTCATATCAGCGGCCGGTCCTTACTGTACGGACGGTCCTTACCATGAGAACCCGGTTAACCAATAAACAAAGCCGGCGCAATGGCGTCGGCTTCCAAGAAAAACTCTATCTGCCCGCGGGCAAAAACGGGTACTGGCCGGTGATTGCCTCTGGCGACAAACTGACCACCACTTGGGCGGCGTTGAAAGTGGCCACCAGAGCGTCTTCAAAACTATGAAAAACCTTCGGCAGAAAGAGCTGAAAAATGACAATTACCAACCCCAGCCCTATGGCTCGAAAAATGGGCATGGAAATGAACTTGAGAAGAGCCGGATACGTCCCGCGGACAAGCGGCAACGTTGTTGATAATTTCAACAACTCTCCTCTTCACTCGGAACGGCCGAGCGCGCGGAGAGAGGAAAAGGGTTGTCGTCATTTTGGCGAAGAGCTTCTGTCCCGTCTGTTAAAACACGGTAAGCGCTTCAAAAGTTACAAAAATGCAAGCAAAACTCCCTGCCCCCCGCTTAGCGGGGGGCAGGGAGTTTTTAAGTAACTTATTAATCCTTGAATTACGAAACTCGCGCTTCGAGAACTTCATCCCGCTTGCCTAAGTCCGGACAAGGCGCGCGGGATGAAGTTCTCTTCGCGGAAACCGAGTTTTGTAATTCAAGATATTAATAGCCGTTAGTCTGCCCCGAAACAGCCTCGGAACTACCGGGCTCGGCAAACTGATTGTCGGTAAAATCAGCCTTCGGCGCTTGGCTTGCCTGAAAAATCAAGTCGCCGAAAAACAAAATGCCCAAGACAACAACGAGCGTGATGCCCACCGCGATAACTTCCTTTGTCGATAGTTTTTTCATAAACATTAGATAGCTTATAATCCTAAATTATAACAGATGTGTGACTTTGCAAAAAGGCCTCAGTGTCTTACAATATAGCCAACCAAAACATGGCGAGTAATGAAAAAGAAAACGAATCAGAGCCGGAAGGGCTTTCCAGGGAAACCATCCGCCGGATTATCAAAGCAAAAGTCCACAGGATTGACCGCGAGTTCACCTTGGCCTTTGAATTCATAAAAAATTACGAAAAGTCGGTCAGTTTTTTCGGCTCGGCGCGTTTTACTGAAAACAACCCCCACTATCAAAAAGCTCGGGGACTGGCCAAAAAAATTTCTGCTCTGGGCTACACCATTTTGACCGGCGGGGGCAGGGGCATCATGGAAGCGGCCAACCGGGCGGCTTTTGAAACGGGCCGGCAATCAGTCGGCCTCAACATCCGCCTGCCCCATCATCAAATCTTAAACTCCTACACCACCGACTCCATCCAACTGGATTATTTCTTTGTCCGAAAAGTGGCCCTTTCTTTCGCCGCTGAAGCCTATCTCTTCTTCCCGGGAGGCTTCGGCACCTGTGACGAATTTTTTGAAATCCTGACCCTCATCCAAACCCGCAAAATCCGCCGCGTGCCAATAATTCTGGTGGGCGCTGATTATTGGAACGAGCTCCATGGCTTCATTAAAAACGTCATCTACGGCAAGCACAAGGCCATTGACCCTTCGGATATGGACCTCTACACCATCACTGACGACGAAGAAAAAATTTTAGAAATCATCAAGCGAGTGCCAATCAAACTGACGCTGCAAAAAAACGGACTCTGAAATCGGTCGGTGATTTTCACTTTGCGGCTTTAAACATGGCCAAAATTTCCGAGAGTTTGGCGGTGGCCACGCCGACGACCGAGTCGGCGGCGCCGTAATAGAAAAACAAGGTGCCGCCCCGCCGCACCACGCCGCAGGGAAAGACCACGCCCGGCGTGGCGCCTTTCCACTCGTAATCTTCAACCGGCTCAAAAATGGGGAAAGCGCTGCGGCCGCGGACGCGCGCGGGGTCGTCGCGGTCAAGGAGCGCCACGCCCACCCGGTAGTGCGTGGTGTAAGAAACGCCGTGGTAAAAAAGCAGCCAGCCTTCCTTGGTTTCCACCAAAGGGCAAGCCAGGCCGATTTTGGCGCTGTCCCACATGCCCGGTCTGGGATGAATGAGGGGAACGCAGGAGCGCACCGGCTCAGCTTGCCATTGAAGCGAATCAACGAAGTCGGCGCAAATCATGTCGTCAAGCCGGTGAATAATCATAAATTTTCCGTCTATCCGCCTCGGCAAAATGGCGGCGTCTTTGTTGCTGAGGGAAGCGAGGGTGATGAGCGCCGGCACATCCCACCGCCAGTCTTTTTTCAAGAGATTGCCGACATCAATGGCCGTGGCGGCAACGCGCGGCGTGGCGCCGTCGTAGGCGGTGTAAAAAATGACTACCCGCTCGCCGATTAAGGTGGCCCGAGGGTCTTCGCAGCCGTTTTTTTCAAAAGCCGCCCGGGGAATATAAACCGGCTCCGGCGACCGCTCATCCACGCAAAAACCGTCCTTGCTCGCCGCGTAGCCCCAAGTTGAGATATTGTCATTGGAAACGGCTCGGTAAAAAATATGAATTGCCCCTCCGACATCCACCGCCGCCGGATTGAAAGTGCCGCGGGCCTCAAAGGCTTTGTCGGGGCGGGGGCTCAAGATCGGATTGTTCGGAGACCTTTTCAACAAAGGTTTTTTGCCGAGCAGGGCGTTTAGAAATCTTTTCAAATTGACTCGGGCGAGACAGCAATGGGTGTCGGCGGCGCCGTAGTAAATCTCCAGACTGTCGCCGCGCAAGAACGCGCCCGAAGGGAAAACCACGTTCGGCACCTGGCCGACCCGTTCATAATATTCTTCCGGCACCATGCACGCGCCCTCCGTCCGACCGATGATTTTCCGAGGGTTGCGCTTGTCAAGAAGCACCGCCTCTATGCCGAAAGAGCGGTTGCCGTGAAAGTAGTCCTGGATATGGGAGTAAATAACGAGCCAACCCTCCGAGGTCAAAATGGGCGAAGCGCCCAGCTCCACCTGCTCGTTGTCGCCGCGGCGAATTTGGAGATCGCCGCGGCGAATTTGGAGAGTGTGACTAGAGACGTCGGCTTGCCATCGTTGCCAAAATTCCGGTGACCATATATCAGACTCGCGCTCAAATTCAACGTAGCATATTTCCGAGGGCGGTTCATCCGTCCGTATCGTAAGGAGAGCCGCCATTTTACCGTTGATTTTTTTCGGGAAAAGCGCCATGGCTTTGGCGTTAAACGGCGTGACGGGATGTTTCTCAATAATCCGCATCTTGTCGTCCGCTTTGGCCAAAGCCACTTTAATGCCGGACGCGCTGAAGGGGTAACTGGAAAGGGCGGTGTAAAAAATATAATGGGTTTTGCCCAGAGTGGTCAGGCGAGGGTCTTCGCAGCCGAATTTTTCCCATTGATATTCGGGCTTTATAAACTGGCGGCGATTGTCAAAACGGAGGCCGTCGGCGCTTTCCGCCAGGCCGATTGAAGAAACGGAGCGGCGAATGCCGTCCTGCAGTTTCACTTCGGACTGGGCGCGGTAGAGAGCGAGTGGGGGGTGGGACTTACCGCGCGAACCACTGACCGGACACCAGTTGAAAGCGCCGGCGGCCTCCCAGTCGTGTTCCGCTTTCGGTGAAAGGATGGGGTTGTGTTTGTCACGCTCAACGATAAACATAACAATACGAATGACGAATCAATACGAATGACGAATCAGAACGAAAGTCCTATCTTATTCGTATTTTTGTACATATTTGTATTTCGTAATTAATTGTATCATACCGGCTTTAACATCTTAAAAATTTTTTTAAGAGGAGCGGTGGCCACGCAGACGTACTTGTCGCCGCCGCCGTAGTAAACAAATAAAGTGCCGTCCTTGATTACCGCGCCGCAGGCGTAGACAACGCCGGGCTTAAAATCATTCTCATACCATCGGTCTGGAGCCAGGAAAGGCTCCGGCGCTTTAGCGATGACCTTTCTCGGGTCGTTAAGGTCAAGGAGCAGGGCCCCCAACTTATAACGGCCGGGTTCTTTTTTGCTGATGGCATGATATAAAACCAGCCAGCCCTTTTCGGTTTTAAGCGGCGGCGGCCCAACGCCGCGCCTAAAACTATCCCAACCGGCCTGAGGTTCGCTATGGCTGAAGCGGCTCTTGATGACGCGCTGGCCCGTCGCCAAATCTTCAAGGCGGTCAACGTAATCAACGACAACGTCGGGTGAGACGGTGTGGAGTATGGCGAACCGGCCGCCGATTTTTTCCGGAAAAAGCACCCAATTTTTATTGATTTCATTCGGCGACGAGACGAAAAGCGGCTTGCTCCAAGTCCATCTCTTGGCGAAAAAATCTTTTTCCGCCACGGAAGCGACGCCGATGCGGACAAAATCCCAGCCGTCAAAGGCGTTGAAGGTAAGGTAAACCCGCCCGTCAAACCGCACCAGGCGCGGGTCTTCGGCGCCGCCCCAACTGCCGCCTGAAGGGTAGAGAACAAAGTCGTGGCGGCGCAGACCATAAAGCGCCTTGGAACGCGGATTTGGCATGGCAAAGACGGGATATGCTGCCCCTTCGCCGAAATGAAAGCCGTCTTTGCTGGAAGCGTAGCCTACCCGCGAGACGCCGTCGGAGCCGACCGCGCGGTACAAAAGGTGGATGTTGCCGTCATCGTCCTCTATGGCTCCGGGATTGAACGTGCCTTGGGATTCCCAATCGTGTTTAACGTTCGGAGAAATAATCGGGTTGCCCTGGTAACGTGAGAGTACGGAGGGTTTTAGGCGCCTATGCTTTTGCCAAAAAAGACCAACTGCGACAAGTAAAAAAATGGCGACAACTAGAATAATGGCAAATAAGACAAGCGATGTGACATTAAACGAGAACATAAAATACGAAATTGCGCGGATTAATCTGCGGCCGCGCGGCCGTACTTGTCCCTGAAGCGGATAATGTCATGCTCGTCAAAATCGCCCCGAGAAACTTCCAAAATCACCACGGGGTCGGAACCGGCTTCAACGCGGTGTTTGGTTTCGGGCGGTATCTCGTAATCCTCTCCCGCTTTAATGGCCGAGCCGGCCTCGCCAATGGTAATGACGCCATCACCGGAAATAATGCGCCAAAATTCAGCGCGCTTTTCGTGAGACTGCAAACTGAGAGCTTCGCCGGCTTTGACGGTTATAATTTTGACCGTCACCGGTTCGTTTAAGGCAAATTGAGTGAAAGACCCCCACGGCCTTTCTTCCCTGTAATTTTTATACGTCACTTTAGGCATATGACTTATGCCCCTAATTATAGCACCTCTAGATTGTGTAATAAAGTTTGGCCTCGTCCTATCCCCGCGGCGAGCTGTCCCCTCGGAGCACCTCGACGGGGTATGGGGCGAGGCATCGGGGCAAACTTTGTTGTAGAAGAGTCGGCTCCCCGCCCGTACCGAACTACTGTACTCGGTACGTTCGGGTGGGCGCCGACGCGTTCTTTCGCTGCGGATTCATCCCCGTTCCGCCGCGGCGGAACGGGGTATCCTCCGCGGTTACAATAAGCAACAATGAGTAACTATAACAAAAATATAATTAATAACCTATCGCTTTTATCCGCGATAGCGGATAAAAGCGATATTGTGTTATAATTACGTTGTATAATAGCGTTATGATAAAAAGAGAAAAAAGGAGTGGGGTAAGAAAAAGGGTCGGACATGCGCAAAGAAAACTATTGCTCTTACTTTTTGGCGGACTAGCTTTGGGGCTAACGCGGTCTCCTCGTCAATATTTCAGAATC
>JACPHR010000018.1 GCA_016188455.1 Candidatus Tayloriibacteriota bacterium
TTTCCTCTCAAAAAGTTGGCTGCGCACCCGAAAACGTTCTTTTTTGCTGTAACCATAAGGATATTGTAGCTCCTCGTGGTTACGAATCCAACTAATTACCAAAATATATTAAATCATTAATTACAAAATCCGCTTAAGGCGGAGAGAACCCCCTCCCGCGCGCTCAAGGCCTTACGGGAGGCAAGCCCCCGCACCAATTTCACCAAAGATGCGCGAGGGTTTTGACGAGAGAGGCGGGTATGGACACGCGACAATCACTGCATATCTGTTTTGTTAAATTGGTGTTGGGGCAAGCGGGAGGAGTTTCTCAAAGCCTAAGTTTCGCAATTCACAATATTTAAAAATATTATGCTCACCCACAACAAACAATGCCGCATGTGCGGCTCCCAAAAGCTGACCATGTTTTTGGATTTGGGCGACCAGCCGCCGGCCAACAGAAATGTGAAGCCCGGCGAGTGGCTGAAAAATCCGGAGCCGATGTATCCGCTCAAAACCTATTTCTGCCGGGACTGCGGCTTGGCGCAACTTTTGGATGTGGTGCCCAAGGAAGAACTTTTCCGCCATTACCCTTTCATATCCTCCGGCGTGGGCAACACGCCCAAGCATTTTCAGGAATACGCGCAGGAGATACAGAAAGATTTTCTGAAACCCGGAGAGCTGGTTGTTGAAGTCGGCGGCAATGACGGAGTGCTGCTCTCGGAACTCAAAGGAGTGAAAACTCTCAATGTGGAGCCAGCCCTAAACATCGCGCCCTTGGCCGAGAAACGAGGCGTGCCGACTATTGCCGAGTTTTTCAGCGGCAAACTGGCGAAAGCCATCGTCAAAAAATACGGTAAGGCGGCGGTGGTTCTGGGCAACAACTCCATTCCGCATATTGACAATCAAATTGACGTCATGAAGGGATTTAAAGCCTTGCTTAAGGGCGACGGCGTGGGCGTCATTCAAGCGCATTACCTGGGCTATATTTTTGACACCCTTGGCTACGGCGACATTTATCACGAACATCTGTCCTACTATGCCTTGAGGCCTCTTGTGCGATTTTACAAAAAATTCGGCTTGGAAATTTTTGATTATCAGATGTTGCCTTTTCAGGGCGTTTCCATCCGAATCTACTTTGGCCACGCCGGCAAGCATAAAGTGCAGCCGAAAGTGGCCGCCCTCGCCAAAGAGGAACTGGACAAGGGTTGGGGTTCTATCGGCGCGTATCGCTCGCTTGCCCGCGCCGTTTCCCAATCGCGCGACAAACTTGTGGCCATACTGACCAAACTCAAAAAACAAGGCAAGCATATAGCCGCCTACGGCGCCGCCGCCAAAGGGGTGCCGATTCTCAATTACGCCGGCATCACGGACAAGCTCGTTGATTTTTGCGTGGACGGATTGCCTGATAAACAGGGATTATGCATGCCGCAGTCGCACATACCGATTATTTCCCCCGAGGAAGCCAGAACCCGACCGGTGGATTATTACCTGCTTTTAGCTTGGAACTTCCGGGAGCATATCGCGGAAAAAGAGAGCGCCTTTGTCTCGCGCGGCGGCAAATTCATCATGCCCATCGGGGAGATTGAGATTTTCTAACTACTATTGTGTGAATTACGAAACTGGCCGCTCCGGGAAGTTCCTACCACTTGCCTGCCGTCCAGACAAGGCGCGTGGTAGGAACTTCTCTGCGCGGAGAGCCAGCTTCGTAATTCAAAGGCGGTTACCTATTTTGCCGGTTTCTTTGCGCGACGCAAATAATCCCAAGCGAATGCCCGCGCGGGCAAGCACATAGAGAAACAGGGTAAAGGGCGTCTGGCCGATTTCCAGAAAACCTTTCCACAGACTGATGGAGGTGTGGGCTTGATTGTAGAAACACCTCGCTGGCACTTGGCAGATTTTGAGGTTGGCATAGCGCGAGAGCGCGATAATCTCAAAGCTGTAAAAATAATCTTCTGAACCGCGGGAAAAATCCACGGATTCCACCAGCTGTCTGCTGTAGGCGCGAAAGCCGGTGAAAAGGTCGGTCGGTCTGATCCAGAGCACTATCCGGCCCAACAACGAAAGAGTAAGGTTGCCAAAATAGCGGATCAGGGACATGCGGTCTTTGAGGGGCTGAAGCAGTTTATAAAATCGGTTACCCAAAACAAGATCGTAGCCCTGCCCAAGCTTTTGTATGGCTTCAGGAATGGAAGAAGCAAACTGGCCGTCGCCGTGGATTTCAATTACCCCGTCCGCTCCCATGGCCACCGCTTTTTGCAGGCCGAATTTCAGATTGCCGCCATAACCTCCGTGCGGATGGCTGAAGGCGGGGATGCTAAGACGCTTGGCCACTTCAACCGTGTTGTCCGTGGAACCGTCGTCAGCGACGATGATAGTGTCGAAAAGTTCCCGCGGCAAAAGCCGCAGGGTTTTTTCCAGAAAAGCCCCGCAGTTATAGGTCATAATCATGCCGAAGATTCTTTTTTTACGCGCAGACATATTTTTTATTGTTGATTGAATTATGAAATGTCTTTCTCGGCGCAGGTTTTTCGGAACACGGATATTTTCTTGCTAGAAAATTCCTCGTGTTCGCGCCAGTCGCGCTCACAAGTTTCCGAAAAACCTGCGCCTTCGACGACATTTCATAATCCATGCTTTAGCGGGTTGTTTTTTGGCGGGTCTTTAAATAAATCCTGACGCGGCTGCCGATGGTGACGGTGGCAAAACCGATTAGGATAAACAGGAATGGATAGGTGGGAATGCGGTAGCGCGCTTGGGTGTGGGGACCGATGGAAAAAACGGCGAAGTAGAGGACGGCGCCGATCAGTAAAATCAGCGCGAAGAGGTTCTCTCGCGACCGCCTGAGCTCATAGATGACGGTTGCCGCGATACTGACGTTTACTATAAACCACAAGAGGTAGCCGACAAGCCGGATGACATTTATCGGGTCGGTTTGGAGCAGCGCTTTCGTCAAGGCCCGCCATTGCTGATGAAAGATAAAATTGGTGAAGTTGCTCGCGGCGGTCGCGTTTTCAACGCCGAAATAGCGCAGCACATAATCATAGCCCGTGGTGTGAAAATATGATAGGGCGGCGATGAGGTGGAATTTTAGCACCGCCGGAATATTTTGTTTGAGTATTAAGAACGACTGGCGCGCCAAAAAGTCGTTGTAGGCAAAAGTGTTGCCGAGCAGAGTCGGGCTGAAGTTCGGAATTGATTTTTCCAGATTTTTTTGATTTTTGATAAACGCGCTGTTGTAATCTATGTTTTCTTTGGCGGCGATGACAATCGGCACCCGCTCATTGTAAATTTCAATGGCTCCATGGTTTGTGAGACTCCAACTGCCGAAGGTAAGTTCGTTTCTGATTGACCACGGCGCTATGGTGAGGACGAAAAGCCCGATATAGATGAGAGCGGGCCGCAGCACGGCCGCCGGACTTTTTCTCTCCAGACGATTTTTAATTATCATCAGAAACAAAACCAAAAGCGGAAAATACATGCCGATAGGCCGGGTGAGCGCCATAGCTCCGACGAGGATGGCCGAGAGCATCAGCGGCGCACGCGTGCCGTCGGAAAAATACTTGAGCAAGCTATAGACGGAGTATATAAGCAGGAACACAAAAAGAGATTCGCTTAAGGCCATGTTGCCGTACACGAGGAGCAGCGGCTCAACGGCGAAAAGCATGGCGGCGACAAAGCCGACCGGTTTTGAAAAAAGCCAGGAACCGATGCGGTAGAGCAGCACGCTGGCGCATGAGAGCAGGAAAATTTGGACTGTCGGAAGGAAGGCGAGCGGCAGATGAAAAAAGTAAAAAAGGGATAAGAATAAAGGGTAAAAGGGAGTTCTAAAAGCACTTAGCATGCCGCCGGCGCGAAAACCTTCTCCCGCCGCCACGCTTTTCGCAAGCTCCAGGTAGCCCGAAGCGTCTCCCAAGGAGATGAGGGCTGAACCGTTGTAGGCGAAGAGGATAGAGGAAGCCGCCAATTTAACGGTTAGGGCAAAACAAAAAATCCAAACTTCGGTCCGACGCGAGTCGGCGAGCAGCCGTTTGAGTTTGTCCGTGTTCATAGTTATAATGCTGGGTAGGATAGCGTAAAATTGTGTCGCGAACTTTCTCGAAAGCCCGCGCCCTAAAGGCCAATTTCGCAATTCATAGATAGTATCAAGGGTAATAACCACCGTCAATTTGAGCTTTATACATTGTGAGGTTTAATCTGCGCTGATAGTTATAAGAATATGCGTTTGTTAGTTATTACCCAAAAGATAGATTTGGATGACGCCGTCCTCGGTTTTACGCACGGTTGGCTTGATGAATTTGCCCGACAGGCAGAATCGATTGTGGCGATTTGCCTTGAGAAAGGGCGAGTGAATCTGCCTAAAAATGTTACCGTACTTTCGCTTGGCAAGGAAAAAGAGAAGAATCACGAATCAAGAATCACGAATCAAGGAGTGATAAAAAAAATAAAATACTCGTGGCATTTGTTACGATATATCGTAACATTTAGAAACGAGTATGACTCGGTGTTCGTGCACATGAATCCGGAGTATGTTGTGCTCGGCGGCATTTTTTGGAAATGGTGGGGCAAAACGGTAACGTTGTGGTACGCCCACAAAAGTATTACTTGGTACTTGCGCCTTGCGCACTTGCTAACCAATATCATTTTCACTTCAACCGCCAGCGGTTTCAGACTGCCGAGCGTGAAAGTAAAAGTAATAGGGCAGGGCATTGATGTTAGTAAATTCCAAATCACAAATCACAAATCACAAAAAAAGATCGATGTCTTTAGGATTGTTACTGTTGGCAGAATAACGCCGGCGAAAGATTACGACACATTGATTGAGGCCATTGAGATTGTTGGAAAAAATTCTGACCTAAAAATTCACATGGACATTTTTGGTCCGACAGCGGGCGCTTCGGATGAAGCCTACTTAAACCGTCTCAAAGAAAAAGTGGCTCAAAAAGCTTTGGCCGGCGTCATTGCCTTTCGCGGGCCGGTTGCCAACAATGAGCTTCCGGAAGTGCTTGCCGGTTACGACCTCTTTGTGAATATGGGGCAGACCGGTAGTCTTGATAAAGCGGTGCCGGAAGCCATGGCTGTGGGTCTGCCCGTTTTGACCTGCAATGAGGCTTTTAAGGAGGTTTTAGGCCCTTTTAGAGGTGATTTAATGTACGGAAAAGGCGATTCCAAGCTTCTTGCGGGCAAGATTAAGAAGATTACAGAGCTTTCTGCTGATGACCGCCGAATGTTAGGTGAAGAGCTTCGTGCCATCGTAGTCCGAGACCACAGCCTTCGTTCTTTTGTTTCTAAAATTCTTTTTGCCATCAAATTTTCAAAATCATGAGCAGTCATAAAATTCAATGCACTGTCGGCATTCTGACCCTAAACTCCGGAGCGACGATTAAAGCGGCGCTTGAGTCGGTCACGGATTTTGCCGAAATAATTGTTTGCGACGGCGGTTCAACCGACGAAACTCTCTCTTTGGCGCGGGCCTATGGGACGCGAGTGATTTTTCAGGCGCAGGAGTTTAAAGTAGAAAGAAACAAGATTGCCGATTTCGCCGGCGTGCGCAACCAGATGCTCGCGGCGGCGAGTTACCCGTGGTTTTTTTATCTTGATTCGGACGAGCTGATGACGGCGGCTTTGGCGGCCGAAATGGCGGCGCTTATTTCCTCGGAACACCCCTCCGCCGCTTTTTGGGTGCCGCGAAAATATCAACTTCGAGGCGAGGTTGTTGATTGCGCCGCCACCTATCCCACGAAGCAGGCGCGGTTTTTCCATCGGGACGCCGTGACCGGTTTTATCAAGACCATCCACGAGAGAATTGAGGTGAAAACCGGCATGCCGCTTTTGAGATTGCGGCATTTCATGCTGGTGCCAATTAATGCTGACCCGGCCTTTCATCGCCGCAAGTGGCGCCATTACATTGAGCTTGAAGCGGTCCGCCGAGGAAGAATTTCTTTTTGGGAGTGGCTCTTGACCTGCGCCGAGAATTTTAAAATCTCGGCTCTTTACGGCTTGCGCTACGTTCGCAATCTCTTTTTTTGCCGAGGCAGGCGCCTGCCGTGGCGGCTCGAATGGGAGCGGCACGCGTATCACGTAAACATTTGCAGGAGATTTTGGAAACTTGTTGGCAAATAATTGAAAGAGTGTTTTTTGAGTATTTTTTTGGTATACCCCCACACCAATCTTGTAACAAGATTGGTGTGGGGGTATACTTCCGGAATGAATCCCGTTAGTCCCGCTTAGAAGTAAGAACTTCTAACGGGATTTGGAGGATACAGTCGTGAGGGACTTGTCCCGTTAGAAAATTAACCAAACAATATATTACAACTTTCTGGCCAATCGTCACAAATACTTAAGTTATGTTAAATTTACAAAATTTAATTTTCTGACGGGATGAAAAAACCAAAAGTCATTGTCGCACTGCCCGCCTACAACGCGGCGGCGACCCTTGAAAAAACTGTCGCTGACGTGCCGATGGAGTATGTTTCGGAATTTATTCTGGTTGATGACGTGAGCAAGGATGAGACATTTTCGGTTGCCAAAAGGCTGAAGTCAAAAATTTCAAAACCGTTTACCATTTACCAGCACGACCAAAATCTTGGCTACGGCGGTAATCAAAAAACTTGCTATACTCTCGCGCTCAAGCGCGGCGCCGACATCGTGGTCATGCTCCACCCCGATTACCAATATGACCCTAAGCTTATAAAATATTTCGTTGAATTTATCCGCGACGGCTATTTTGACGTCGTGCTCGGTTCTCGGGTGCGCAGTCGGAAGGAAACCCTCGCCGGAGGCATGCCGCCGTACAAATATATAGCCAATCGTTTGCTCACTTTATGGTACAACATGGTGAGCGGTTACAACTTGTCGGAATGGCATACCGGCATGCGGGCCTATTCAAGAAAGGCGCTTGAGACGATAGAGTTTGAAAAATTTTCCGACGACTTCGTTTTTGACACGCAAATGCTGTTCGCCATTGTCGGACATTCTTTCCGCGTCGGCGATATCCCGGTGCCGTGCCGCTATTTCAAAGAGGCCTCTTCCATCAATCTTCGCCGGAGCATTTGCTACGGCCTAGCCGGAGTCTGGGAATCTTTCAAGCACCTCGCCCGCCGGATTTTTAAGAGAGAAGTTTAGTTTTTTCAAGCACCGGTTTCCACTCGGTTTTCAAATAGTCCACCAGCGCCTTTTGCCACGGGCGCATCAGATTTATTTTTGAAGTCAAAGCTTCATTGGCCACTCGTTTGGCCGGCAATTTAAAATGGCTTGAGCCAACGGGGATGACCGGCACTTTCTGTTTTAGAGTTTCAACGATGAGTTTTGCCACGTCACAGCGCGACCCGCGCCCCTTGCCCGCGAGGTGATAAAGACCCCGCGCGTCTTTAGCGATCAGTTTTTTCAGAGCGCCGACCAAATCTTTGGCATAGGTGGGCGAGCCCCAGCAATCGTCCAGAGCTTTGATTGCCGGTTTCTGGAACTGGGCGATGATTTTTGCCACGAACTTTTTGTCTTTTTTCGGCCCGCCGCCGAACATCCAGCAGGCGCGGGCGATAATATAATCCTTGAGCAGGCTTTGGATGACCAGTTCGCCTAAATATTTTGAACGGCCGTAGTGATTTTGCGGCCGGCCGGGATCGCTTTCCCGATAGAGACCTTTTTTCAGGCCGTCAAAAATGCCCGCCGTGGAGACATAAACCAGTTTGGCGCCGACCGCTCGGGCGGCGAGTGCCACATTATAAGTGCCGACGCTGTTTACGAGATAGGCTTGAGCCGGATTTTTTTCGCAGTAATCAAGGTCGGTGAGCGCCGCCAGATGGATAATGGTTTTTGAGCGGTGGTTTTTGACGGCACTGAGCACCGCTTGGCCGTCGGTCACGTCAAGCTCGGCTCTGTTAAATTTTTTGCCGAAATCAATATAAGAGCCGACCATGCCGTCGCCGCCTATGGTTAGGATTTGGGAAAGCGTCTTCATGATTTCGGGGCTCTTTGGGCGATGGTGTTGCTGGCCTGAAGCAGGGAATCAAACATGCCGACGTCAAACCAGAAGCCGGAAACGAATGAGAAACCGAGTTTGCCGCGCTTGAGGTACTCATTATTGGTGTCGGTGACTTCCAGTTCGCCTCGAGCGGAAGGTTTCAGTTTTTTAATATAAGAAAAGACTTTGGAATCGTATAAATAAAAACCGGTCTGGGCGTATTCGGACTTTGGTTTTTTCGGTTTTTCTTCTATGGCGAGGAGCTTTTTGCCGCTTTTGTCAAAGACCGCCACGCCGAACCGTTCCGGGTCGGGCACTTTTTTGAAAAACACCATGGCGCCGGTTTTAAATTCCGAGACGGCTTTGGAAAAGTTATCCTCAAAAATGTTGTCGCCTAAAATCACCGCGACGTTGTTTCGGTCGGCGAAATCTTCGGCATACAGCAGCGCGTCGGAAATGCCGCCGTTATTTTTGTCTTGGAGAGCGTAAGATAGTTTGACGCCGAATTCCTTGCCTGAGCCCAAGAAATTCATAAAGTGGCCGGCATGCTCCCGACCGCAAACAATCATGATTTCGGTAAGCCCGGAGCGTTTGAGAGTTTCTATGCCGTAAAGAATCATCGGTTTGTCGTAAACCGGCAAGAGGTGCTTATTGGTGATTTTGGTGAGCGGGTGGAGGCGCGTGCCAAGACCTCCAGCTAGTATTACGCCCTTCATGTTTGATTTATTCGCCATATTTTTTCTATTTTCTACCTGCCCGACTACATTCAGGCGGGTTTTCCATTTTCTTTTTTTATTTGATGCGCTTTCCATAAATCAATGTGGGGGTTGAAGACGCCGGTTCGCTTGCGCACCCGGTCTATCCATTTTGGGTTGTCTATATACCACTGCACGGTATCGCTAAAAGCCTTTTCAAAGGAATGGGTCGGCTGCCAGCCAAGTTCCGCGCGGATTCTTTTCGGATCAATAGCGTAACGGCGGTCGTGCCCTGGCCGGTCTCCCACATATTCTAGCCAACTTTCGTCGCGATTAAAATATTTTAAAATTCGGCGCGCGATGCCGGTGTTGTCCAGCTCGTTGTTTGCCCCAATATGATACACGCCGCCCGCAGCGCCTTGAAGCAGGCAAAGCTCCAAGGCGTGGCAGTGGTCCAATACGTAAATCCAATCTCTCACATGCTTGCCGTCGCCGTAAAGCGGCAGTTTTTTGTTTTCAAGCATCCGCGTGACGAAGAAGGGAATAATTTTTTCCGGATACTGGTACGGGCCGTAGTTGTTTGAACAGTGGGTGACGACTACGGGCACTTGCCAGGTTGAATGGTAGGCTCGGCAGAGGAGGTCGCCTCCCGCCTTGGTGGCGGCGTAGGGCACGTTCGGCGCGAAGAGCGTGTATTCGTTAAACTTCTCTTTGGAATCAAGCGACAAGCTTCCATGCACTTCATCAGTTGAAATTTGAACGTATTTTATAACCGTGGGGCTTGCTTTAACCGCTTCCAAAATGTTAAAAACCCCCTGAATGTTTGTTTTGATGAACTCAAGCGCGCCGACATGAATGCTTCGGTCCACGTGGGTTTCGGCGGCGCAGTTTAGGCAATAATCCGGCTGATGTTTTTTGAACGCGGCCGAAATGGTTTTTTCCTCCGCGATGTCTCCTTTGACGAAAGCATAGCGTTTGTCTCCCGCGATGTCTCCGAGATTGTCAAGGTTGCCGGAGTAGGTGAGCTTGTCCAGATTGACGATTTTGACGCGCGGGTATTTCCCCAGAATATAATGGATAAAATTGGAGCCGATGAAACCCGCGCCGCCGCAGACGAGGATGGTTTTGTCGTTAAAGGTTGCCATAGGATAGCTATTATACAGGGCTTCATCATGTCATTTTCAATCTCAAAAATCAAGAAAGCCTTGTTTGAAATGAATTACGAAACTCCCTGAGGCACCTCTCCGAAAGGGGTGAGACGTGCAGGGAGCACGTCGCAAGACCTTGAGTACTCCGTCTTCGGAGAGCGAAAGGTGTACAGTTCCTGTAGGGAATAGGAGCGGCCGGCGCCGCAACTTCAGCCCAGCACCATTTTTACCGAATAAATGACGATTGACTTGTTTGGGTTCTAAGAGTAAAAACTTTTTTAATGAATTACAGATTGCTCTGTGAAAATGGTGCTGGGCGTACCCTTCCCCACAGGTGCCGAGGGAAGGAGTTTCATAATTCAAATAGCATTGCGCTAGGGGATTTTTTTATCTATCATTACCGCTATGTCGTTTCTTAAAATAGGTTCGGAGCGGCTAAAAAATTTTACCCGAGTTCATTGGCACTGGCTTGTTTTAGGAGCGGTTCTGTGCGCCGTGGTTATTTGGTCGTCCGGAACGCTTTTGACCAAACCGAAGCTTTGGATTGATGAAGCCATGACCATAAACACCGCCAGGAGTTTTATGACGCACGGAGTGCTTAGCCCGGAAACCGCGCCCAATACTTTTTTTCAGTTTCCTCATCTTGTGCAATCCACCGGTTACCCGCTGACCCTAACCCTGGCGGGCTTCTTTAAAGTTTTCGGTTACGGTTTCTATCAGGCCAGGATTTTGATGCTCCTCTGGATAGTTGCAGCCTTGTCCTTAGTTTTTTTTCTGGCCAAGAAATTATTTTCCCGGGAGCAGGCCTGTTGGAGCCTGCTCCTTATCTCGAGCTTCGCCTCGTTTTACGCCAATGGCCGCACGGCGGTGGGGGAGATACCGGGGTTTGCGTTTTTATTGGCCGGATTCTACTTTATGCTTGTTCGGCGGCGGTACTTTTGGGCGGGCATTTTTTGGGGACTCTCGGTGGTAACCAAGCCGTCGGTTTTCGGACTCGTTATACCGGCGATTTTTCTAACTTTTCTTTTAGAACGGTCCGGTTTTTTCCGGAAAATCGTCCCTCTAGCTTTAGGCATGATGCCGGCGGCCGTAGTTTGGATATTGCTCTTGGTGCCGCGGCCTTTTAACGGAGAAACATGGCTGAGCATCGCCCATTTTTACAAAAACCCCTACAGCTCGTCCATTGCCGGCAATGTCATTCGCAACCTCTCGGGCGTTTTTCATTCAACCACCCTTATTTATTTCGGCTTATTTTTCTTGCTTGTTTTGGGCGCGCGCTTGCTTCTGAAAGAAACCAGACTTAGCAGCCTCTATACCTTTACGCTTGTTTATAGTTTGTTGGCTTTTGTCTATTACCTGCGCAGTCCGGGCTGGCTTAGGTATATTTTGATTGCCGAGCTTTTAATCCTTTTTATTCTGCCGCCTGTTATCGGCGCCCTGACGGCCTATGCCAAAGAGCGTCTAAAGAAAGTTTCAATGAACGCCAATACGTTTGCCAACTTCATTTTGGGATTTTTGGTCATAGTCCAAATCGCGCAAATGTTCACTATAGCTAAAATTTTTGCCGGCGATAACGCCCTGCGAACCGCCGTTTATCTGGAGAAGAATTTTCCCGACAGCGCCATCGGCCTGCTCAACGCTCCGGAGCTCGCCATTCTCCTCAATCCCTCCCGGGTTTTTTTGGCCGTTTATCTGACCGGCTTGCCCATTATCGGCGAGAATCCTCTGTTGCTCTCAAAGCCGCCGGCGGTCATCGTCTCTCCCACGGGCAACCCTTTCGCGGCTGAAGGCCGGAAAATTCTCTATGAGCGCTACGGGTCGTCCTCGGTTGCCGGCGGTTACGGCATCTATAAGCGGTCGCGGTAAAACGGAAACCTATCACCTTTTACCCGGGGAGAAAATCAAAATATGAAAAAGAAAAATAAAATGCGAATAAAATACGACCCTGACGCTGATGTGCTAAGCGCGTCGCGGGGCGAAATAAAAGACATTGACCACGCGGAGGAAATGGGCGACATCATTCTCCATGTGAACCGAAAAGATGAGCCGGTGCTCGTTGAGGTGCTTAATGCTTCAAAAATCTTTCTGCGCCCCATACTCGGAGCTCTAAAATCTGACGCATCACCGCGCCGCGGCCGTGCCCGCTCCACCCCGCGCAAATTGGTTACCGCATAATCTTTTTTTCTTTCCTCCTAAAACAAACCTTGCGGTTCCTTTAAGCGAAGTACATCGGGGCGGCTTTTGGTGTCACCTATAAATCTCGTGGTCGCCGACGGCAAGCAAAACAACCTCGTTTTTTGAAACATAATTGAACACAATCCTGATTTTATAATTAACTGAAAAACCATACCGGTCTTGGAGAGGTCCGTGCAATTTATGCACCTTAAGCTGTCGGTGACTCCGCGGGTTTTTAAGTAACTCAATTTTCTCCAACACTTCATTTTGCAACACCTCTTCAAGATTATTGAATTGTCGTATGAACGTCGCCTTGTAGGCTATTTTAATCATTTCGTTCGCAGTTTCCGCGCCAGCACTTTTAAGTCTCCTCTCAAAATTGGCTCCCGCTCCGCCCGAAGCACCGCTTGCACCGCTTCTTCTTCCGAAAGAAGTTTCAAAGCAGTTCGAACTACCGCGGCCTTGTTTGGTGAGCGGCCGCTCTTTACCTGCCGATTGATGAATTCTTCAAGATGCGCCGGCAATGGTACCGAGAGTGTAGTCATAAATGTATGATAATCTAATATGATAATATCATATACCCTCGGCTTTTCCTTGTCAAATAAATCTCGGTGATTTATTTGACCCTGAGGCTTTGTCGAATGGGTCAAGAGGCGCGGGCTAAAACAGCCTCGCCGTCCGGCCGAGGCATAGGTGGAATTGGCAGAGAGCGACAAAACTGCTCGGTAGAATTAAAGGTGGCTGCCCCCCTTTTCTTTTTTGTCAAACAAAGACAGGCCTCCGAGCTGAAGCCAGATAGATGCGATAATCAGCAGTTCCGAGAAAGTGTACTTGGAGGAATCCAACATTTTGCAGCCCCAGGACGGCGAGGCGAAATCCCGCCAGCCCAAATACATGCAATCGGGCACGAAAGCTAAGATTAGAGCGACCACGAGCATAAACCACGGAATAGGGTGCATTTTGTCGCTTGACCAAGGGTGGCGGCCGACGGCTAAAGCCGCGAGCGGTATGAGCCAGATAGTGTTCATGACCCAGGTTAAAGGACCGAGCAAAAGCAAAACCATCAGCACGGCGTACCAATACAAAAACTCCTGCTCCGGCGAAAACTGGGGAGTTTTCATTCTGATTTTTTTCAAGCCCAAGAAAGCCAACGGCAGAAAAAACGCCAAGAGGAGAAAAGAAATGAGCGAGGCGGAAATTTGCCAGTTCTTATTTATGTCTTGCAGTCGCAAG
Organism: Candidatus Tayloriibacteriota bacterium; assembly: GCA_016188455.1. Taxonomy (GTDB): domain Bacteria; phylum Patescibacteriota; class Minisyncoccia; order Phycocordibacterales; family SIBU01; genus SIBU01. The sequence goes on from JACPHR010000018.1 coordinate 13,191, forward strand.
ACGATAAAGCGGGAAAGCGAGGCGTTGGGAGAGAAAGAAATTTTAACGTCTTTAAACCAATGCCCGTCTTTGGCAAAGCCGTCTGGGTGGCCCAGGCCGTACTCACTGTAGTATTTTGCGAAATAACTCTCCGGCAATTTGGCCTCCGCCGGCCCGTTTTCACTGCCATTTTGCACAAAGCGAGGCAGTTCTTTTGTTAAATAATTTCCTAAGATATTGGGTCCGAGGAACAGTACGGTCAAAACAACGATAGTCGCTCCGCCGAGGAGGTATCCCGCGAGCATTTTCCACTGTTTCCTTAGAATGAAAAACAAAACCACCAAACCGATATGCAACTTAATCAGGGTGGCGAACGCCCAAAAAAATCCCGAAGCCATTTCGCGGCGGCTGCCGCTTGAGGCTAGACTGATGGCCGTTAGGGCCAAAAGGAGAGTGAGAGCGTCTATTTGGCCGAGGGCGATAAAGGTTAGCAGGGGGAAAAACAAAGAAGCGTAAATACCCACCGCCGCGCACTGCCAAAAACGGAGCTTCAGTTTTAAGGCGCGAATAGTAATAAAAATTGACGCCAATAAGCAGGCCAAAGAAAAATAAAGCCAAAAAAATTTGGCTGTGCCGTAGGTCATCATGTTTGCCATCAGTTCGAAAGGCACGGCCACCAAGGGCGGATAGATAAAACGGCTGTAGGTGTAAATGGCGTTCCCGTCCCAAATGGGCGGCTCTCTTACTATGCCGTTTTGGTAAATCGGAAAACCGGCGTTTAAGCTTTGGCCGGCCGTGTAATAAACCGAGAAGTCTCTTTGGACGCCGTCTTGGCCGAAACGATTGATGTTGCCGTAGAGTCTTATGAGGGAAAATAAGAGGAGCGCGCTCAAACCGCTTGCCGCTATGATTTTAAATAAAGATCGCCCTCGCAGGGTATTATTCGCATGAGCGGCATTCGTAGCGCCGCCATCCCCGCTTTTTCGGAAAAGCGGGAGATGTCTTAAGAAAGTTTTAATGATAAATCTGAGATACCTAAAGCCTTCTCTGGATATTTTCAACTTCGTGGCGCCGTAAATCCTTTCCCCGTATTCAATGGGAATTTCCATTATTCTGGCGCCGTTTTCTTTGGCGTAAAACGAAAATTCTATCAAAAAAGTGTTGCCTTTCGTTTTCAGTTTATCTTTGATGGCGTTAAAAACCTTCTTTTTGAAAAGCCGAAACCCGCTTGAAGTGTCGTAGACGGTAAGTCCCGTTGCCAGGCGCGTTATAAACTGGCTTATAATGCTCAGGAGAACCGGAAAAACCGGTTTGCCTTTCATCATACTGAACCTGTTATTTACGTATCTTGAGCCTATCACCATGTCAAAATCTTTCATTTTCTTAAGCATCACCGGCAACAATTCGGGCTCGTAGCAAAGGTCCGCGTCAATGGACGCGACATATTTTTTGCTTGCGGCCTCAAAGCCTTCAAACCAGGCGCCGGCAAGGCTCGGAGGGGGGTCTCTAAAAATGACTTTCAGTTCCGGAATCAATTTTACTTGCTCGCTGAGATATTCAAAGGAGCCGTCCCCGCTCCGGTCGTCAACCACTATTATTTCCCCGTCCAGTTGATTTTTTCTGAAGACGGCGAGGATTTTAGGAATCAGTATTTGCAGATTCTTTTTCTCGTTGTAAGTAGGGATTACAACAGATAGTTCTTTTTCCATAGTTTTAAACGGCATGTTCTTCGTAGGATTTATATTGAAGATTATACCTTACATCATAAATAAAATATCTTCAAATAAGTGTGCTAGACGAGCACATCGGTGACAGTCCTATTCTTACCTTGAATTACGAAACTCGGTTTCCGCGAAGAGAACTTCATCCCGCGCGCCTTGTCCGGACTGAGGCAAGCCCCCGCACCAATTTCACCAAAGATGCGCGAGGGGTTTTGACGAGAGAGGCGGGGATGGACACGCGACAATGCGCGGTATTATGACCCACAGAGAGGGCAGTTCTTGAGTCAAGACCCGCTCCATCTCGCTCTAGGGAATGCACAGCAAGTTAAACAACTGACGGGGCAGGAACAGCAAGCGTATTTGGCAGAGCCACAGAATCTAAATAGCCACTCTTACGGAAAAAATAATCCGCTAAAGTTTAGTGATCCAAGCGGATTGTTCTGGTGGTACGGGTTCTACGATTGGACAGGCTACGAGGGTATTCGGGGGAGTGGCAATGAAAGCAGGAGAAGTGTTTGGTGGCCACAGCCGGGCATTAAATGCCATCCAGTGGTAATTGGTGTAATTGGTGTCAGTAATTGTAATTGGTGTCATAATTGGTGTCAGATAATTGGTGTCATAATTGGTGTCAGTAATTGGTGTCTAATTGGTGTCATAATTGGTGTCAGGTACCTTTTAGTAATTGGTGTCAGTAGTAATTGGTGTAATTGGTGGTAATTGGTGTCAGGTACCTTTTATTTTCCAACATTTCATGATACACTCTCATCATGGGACGAGCACCACGAGTTGATGTCGGCGGCGAGGTCTATCATATTATAAATCGTGCCAACGGCCGGCAGACAATCTTCCACACAAAAGAGGAGTATTTGCATTTTGAGCAACTTCTCACTGAAGCTAAAGAACTGAATAGCATGCGTATTCTTGCCTATATCCTTATGTCAAACCACTGGCACTTGGTACTTCATCCTCACCGTGACGGCGATCTTTCTGTGTTCATGCAATGGCTTACCTTAACTCACACCCAGCAATATCACTCAAGAACAAAAACGATTGGCTACGGCCATCTCTATCAGGGACGATACAAGTCATTTCTCGTCGAAAAAGACAACCATCTTCTCCAGCTTATCCGCTATGTGGAGCGCAATGCTTTTCGTGCTAAACTTGTTAAACAGGCGGAGAATTGGCGATGGGGAAGTGCATACCGGAGAACCCAGGGTGCACCGCAAGCAAAAGCATTACTGAGTGATACCATTATTGAGCTTCCCAAAGATTATCTTGAGTGGTTGAACGAAAAAGAAGATGCGGGCGCCCTTGCTATTATTCGCCAGTCAGTAAACAAAGGAACCCCATTGGGAGCAGTAAAATGGGTCAAGCGGACAGTTGATAAATTTGATTTACTTTTAACCACGCGCTTGCGTGGAAGGCCGAAAGATGAAAAAGGTACCTGACACCAATTCCTCAATTCCTGACACCAATTCCCCAATTCCAATTCCTGACACCAATTCCCATTGGGAGCAGTAAAATGGGTCAAGCGGACAGTTGATAAATTTGATTTACTTTTAACCACGCGCTTGCGTGGAAGGCCGAAAGATGAAAAAGGTACCTGACACCAATTCCTCTGACACCAATTCCTGACACCAATTCCCTGACACCAATTCCACAGGTTACTTTTCCCACTAATTACCTAAATAATTAATAACGGTATGAAAAACCCACACCTCCTGGAGAGGTGCGGGGTAAGAGGTCTAACTCAAGATCGCTTTGAGTTTAAGGATATGCGGGTCATCATCCATGTGTCGTCTTGTTACCCGGAGCAGGGTTTGAAGCAAAGAATGCCCGCGAACCTTCCAATTCTCCCGTAACACGCTTTCTTCTTGCGGCGATGAGGGAAATACATAGACCGCGATATTCCAGTCTTTGCTTTCGGCTACCCGTTTTGCTTTTTCTTTGAGTTCACACAATTTCAGGCGTAGATGTTCTGAAACCGCGGGAGTTTGCTGAAGTTGCTCAAAGAATAAGTCAAGTGACATATCATAATCCGTGTACAGGTGAAGTCCTTGTTCCATGAGAGACCAATCTCCATCCAAGAGAAAAGTTAACATGGCAATCTTTCTTATCTGTTCCACAGCAACAATACATGTCTCAAATAAATCCAATCGAAAGGCATGAGAAGGGACTAGCCCCGTTTCTTCCAGAACATTTTCAAGAATTTCGGATGCCTCTTTCGATTTTTTACTTATGTCAAAAAACTCGGGTATTTCTTCCAGTCGGAATGTGTAGGTCATTTTCTTCCTTTTTGTTTTTGTGTGTTTTTTGTAGGATTCTTAATACTACTCTAGAACAAGTATACATATTTATTGATATTTGTCAACCTTGGGAGTTTTCTAAATGAAACTAGCAAGAAGACCTTACTCATTCACGGTGTAGGGATATGACTTTTTATCCGCGACCCCTCTCCGCAAAGCATAGTTTAATATGCCGAGAGTTTCCAGTTCGGCATATGCTTTTTTTCCTGTTTCAGGCGTCGGCACGGGGAACAATCTTACTTTTGTGGTTCTCGGGAACGGCGGTTGTTTATTTATCATGCGCATGATTCGCGCTAGATGGGGGGCGTGGGCGACAATCGCCAGTTCTTGATCAGCTTCAAACCCCTGCGGTAATTTTAACGTTTTTACGGTATCCAGAGTATTGACGATAGGCTGTTCAGTAGTTCCCCGTATGATGGTCACTTTATCTTCCGGAATAATCGTTCCTTCACGCGAGAGTACGTCCGCGACAGTATCGTTTTCAAGTTCTACGCCGTTGTAGATAATTTTCGGACCGAACTTTTCAATCATCTCTTTAATTTTTGCCTTCCGTTCCTTGATGCTCGCAAGAGAACCCCTGTCAAAATTTTCTCCGCTTCTTGCTTCCGCCACTTTCCGCGCAAGAATTGCCGCGTGATTCAGCCGTGCCCGGTCTGCCCACTCCATCCAGGGAAGATTTTTATACACCCCCCGCTCTTTTTCCTTGATAGCCGTATCATAAGTTCCCACGCCGGAGTTCACCCAGATTGCGCCGATTTTTTTCGCCATTTCCGCTGGCATTTCAATTCTGGCTTTTTCTTTTTCGCCAACCTCTTCCAGTCGTTTTATCTCTTCCGCGATTTCGGTAATCAAAACTTTGACTTCGCTTTCGGGCAAGCTTCCGTAGTCGGCGTGATCCGCGAGTGCTTTTTGGTACAGTTCATCTGGATTGAACTGTTCATTTGTAGAGTTGAGAGATTCTGGCATGGATTTATTTAAGACGAGGAATGTTTCTTATGCCAATCAACCGTTTTCTTCAGTCCTTGCCGAAGGGCAGTTTTTGCTTGGAACCCGATTAGGTGTGATGCCCGACTGACGTCCAAAAAGCGCTTCAGCTCGCCTTCCGGCTTCGTCGTATCCCAACGTACCGTGCCTTCAAATCCGATGAGAGAGGACAGCAAGGCCACCAGCGCTTTTATTGAAATGCCGGCGCCCGAACCGATATTGAGAGGCATCGCCTCATCGTACGACTCCGCGGCGCGGACAATGCCTTCGGTGGCGTCTTCAACGTAAATCAGGTCGCGCGTCGCCCGCCCCGTTCCCCAGGCTTCTATTTCTTTTTGGCCGCCTTTTTTTGCCTTCATAATTTTTTGGATGAGCGAGGGAATCATATAGCCGCTGGAAAACTTTTCACCCGGCCCGTAGGAATTCGTGAGAATCACGTGAATTGAATTGAATCCCGTCTGGCGCCGGTACAATTCGCCCTGCAGGGCGACAATCCGCTTTGACAAGCCGTAGGGGATGCTCGTTTCCAAAGGCAGGCCGTTCCAGAGGGCGTCTTCGCGCAGAGGCACCCTCGCGTCTTTGGGGTATTCTATCACGCTCCCAACAGTAACGACTTTTTGCGCTCCTGCCCGCCGCGCCGCCTCAAGAAGCTGTATGCCCATCATGAGATTCTCGTAAAAAAGCTCCCCGGGAATTTTGCCCCTAATGAGCAGGTCTCCGGTATTGGCGGCGCAGTCAAAGACCACTTCTATTCCTTTCGTGGCCTTCAGACAATCGTTCCATATGAGCAAGTTACATTCCTTGGAAGACGGAGCAAAAATGCGCTCGTTCGGCACGCCGCGTTTTTTGAGCGTCTGGACCAAGTGAGAGCCGATAAATCCGCCGCCGCCTAGAACGAGGATTCGTTTGTTTTTCAGGTCGAGCATTGATAGTATATCTTATACCATGAATGACAAGCCAACAACCATATGCTATTTCGGCTTGTATCGCCCCTCGGCTAGGGCTCTTGAAGGCCGGTACGACCTTCTTTGGGTCGGCTATTTGAGCACCATGGTGGCGCCGCTGGCGCGGCTTTTTTGCCGAAAGCCCATTGTTTTTAACGCCCTGGACTCTTGGTATGACAGAGCGATTCGCGATAGGGAAATGCATTCAAAGTTTTCTCCGGCGGCGTGGGGCATTTGGCTGTGCGATTTATTGGCGTTTCATTTGGCAACTGTTGTTTTAGTGGAGAGCGAAGCCCAGAAAAAGTTTTTGGCGAAAGAATTTCACGTCAATCCGAAAAAGCTCGCCGTGGTTTTTACCGGCGCCGACCCGTCCGTGTTTTTCCCCGACCCGTCCGTTAAAAAACGCGACCGTTTTACGGCCGTGTTCCGCGGCATGTTTTTGCCGGCCACGGGGGTGGAATATGTGATTGAGGCCGCTCGCATTCTCCGTGACCAGCCGATTGACTTTATCATTATCGGTTGGGGGCCGTTACTTTCCGAAGTTAAGGCCAAGTTTGCCGCATACGAACTTTCGCATGCGACGCTCATGGCCGAATTTCTGCCGCCGAAAGTTCTGCGGGAGCTGATGCTTTCCTGCCACGTGATGCTCGGTCAATTCGGCAACCACCCGCGGCTTCTACGCACCATTCAACACAAGACATTTGAGGCCCTCGCTCTCGGCATGCCTTACATCACCCGCGACTCGGCGAGCAACCGCGAACTTTTGACTGACGGCGTCAACTGCCTTTTGGTGCCGCCCGCCGATGCCTCCGCGTTGGCAAAGAAAATCATGCTTCTTGATAACAACAAGGCGCTCCGAGAAAGTTTGGCGAAGAATGCCCGCGTCACTTACGGGGAAAATTGCAGGGGAGATGTTCTGACCGCTGCCGTTTTGAAACTGCTCGAAACGTTTAAGCCTTAAGCTTTGGCGATGGCGCGGATGGTGCTAGAGACATAGTCAATTTGTTTTTCCGTGATAGCGAGGCCCGACGGCAGATAAAGACCGTTTTGCGCCGCAAAGGCCGCGTTGGGAAACCTCTCCCCGCCGATTATTTCTTTAAGCACTGGCTGTTCTTCGGGCGGATAAAAGAAGTCGCGGGTGTCAACGCCCTTTTCTTTGAGCTTTGCCCGAAGGGCGTCTTTGCTCAGACCGAATTTCTTTTCGTCCACGAGCGTCGCGTACATCCAATAGACATTTTTAACCCCGGGTTTGGTGATTGGCAGGCGCAGGCCGGGAATGCCAGCCAGTCCTTTTTCGTAGCTTTTCGCCATCTGTTGTTTGCGCTCAATATATTTCGGCAGATTGGCGAGTTCTCCGCAGCCGACGGCGGCTTGGAGGTTTCCCAGTCTGTAGTTGTAGCCGATTTCGTCGTGGATGAACCGTTTGGCTTTTGAGAAGCTGTATGACTTCAGTTGTCTCGCATGCTCCGCCCACTCGTCATTGTTGGTAATAAGCATGCCGCCTTCGCCGGTGCTGATGATTTTATTGGCGTAAAAACTGAAACAGCCGAAATCGCCCATGGCGCCGCAAAGTTTCTTTTTGTATTCGCCGCCGTGCGCTTCCGCCGCGTCTTCAATAACCCGCAGACGGTGTTTTTTGGCAATTTCTAAAATGGAGTTCATCTCGCAGGCGTGGCCGTAAATATGAACGGGTATAATGGCCTTTGTTCTCGGAGTAATTTTCGCTTCAATTTTTTTCGGGTCAATGTTCCAGGTATCAGGCTCGCAGTCCACGAAGACCGGGGTGGCGCCGGTGTACATCACGGCAAACCAAGGCGCCGCCATGGTGAAGGCCGGCACAATCACCTCGTCTCCCGGGCCCAAGCCGAGCGCGAGCAAAGCGACATGCAGGGCCGCGCCGCCGTTGGTGCCACATTCTTTTTTGCCTCATCGGATATTACGGATTCGTTTACCGGTACGTTCATTGTGGTTTTTGAATATTTTTTAGCAGGGATTTTTGCCGCTCTTCAATAATTCTCATAATTGTCGCGTTATAATCGTCTTTTGTCCATAGCGAGAGCCGTTTTTGTCCGTTTAGAACTAGTTTCTTTCTTAGTTCCGCGTTATTCCAAAGCAGGTGAATCTTTTCGGCCATATCTTCGGGAGACTTGGGATTTATGAGGAGCGCGGCGTCGCCGGCCTGCTCTTTACAGCCTCGGACGTTTGAATAGATTGCCGGACAATTCATTTGCCAGGCTTCAACCAACGGTATGTTGGTCCAGCCGAAGTAAGTGGGCATGATAAAACCGGTGGCCAGTCGGTATAAGGCCCCCATCTCTTCATTGTCAACATAGCCCAACAGATAGACCTGGGGTTCAAGGTTATTTTGTTTAATATACTGAAGCACTTTGTCGTAAGTTCCCCACAGCCCCCGTTTAGAGCCGGCCAGCGCCAGCGGCGCGATTTCATCCCTGTCTCTTAAGAGCTTGACCGCTTTGAGCAGGTTCAAATGATTTTTATGCGGCCAGAATTGCGCCGGATAAAAAAGAAATTTTTCCGGCAGAGAAAACTTGGCGGCGATTTGTTTCGCCTTTTGGACCGAGAGGTTGGTTTTAAGGTATTTCGGCGGCAGGGGAGGGAGAATGATGATTTTTTCCGGAGAGACGCCGTAATAGCGCGTTATGTCTTCTTTGCCGATTGGCGAATCAACCAGAATTCTGTAGGCGCGATTTTTGATGCGCTGATAGAGATACTGGCGCTTTTGCCGCTGGCCCAGTTTTGAAACTTCCGGAAATCTCGGATTGATGAGATGCTGCAAGTCTTGGATAGGCACGACGGCGGGAATGGGGTTAAGGAAAGACAATTCCGAAGGCCCATGAAAAAAAATCAAGTCCGGATTTTCTTTCATGACGGCTTGAGCCCTTTTTTTCGCCCGCCAAGTCGTTAGAAAAATTTCCAGCCGGTAGAGGCGCAATTTTTGGAGCATGCCGCGAATGAAGACCGAAAGCCTTCTTTCGGCGGTTTCTTTTTTCGCCGGCCCCGTTTTCGTTTCCGCCGCGCCGCCGCGGCGCATCAGATTGATGATTTTCCAGTTTGGCAGATTGAAATCGGCGAACGGAAAGTCCGAAGAAACGGTAAAGACGACAAAATCATGCTCTCGGTTTTCCCTTAAGGCATCCAAAAGATTCAGAGCGTATTGATATACCCCGCCGCTGCTTTTTAGGCATTCAAAATAAAAACCGATGCGCATAAGCTATTGTGAATTACGAAACTGGCGTGCTTCAAGAAACCCCTCCCGCTTGCCCCCCGTAAGGCCTTGAGCGCGCGGGAGGGGTTTCTTTTCGCACTAAGCAAGCCCTCGTAATTCATAGTAAGTTTAGTCTATGAGCTTGTCTTTACCGGTGAGCCGGACGACGTCCGATTCAAATTCCGCGCCTTGGCGGGGACCTAAAGTGCAGCTTAACATGACGGCATCTTCCAAGGCTTTATAGGCGTGCCGCTGGGGGAACGGCTGGGTGACGAGGTCGCCGGCCACTACTATTTTTTCTTCCGTCGGCGCGGTCGCGTCCGGTCTGACGCGGCACAAGAAAGAGCCGCTTAGGATGTAATCGTACTGCACGCTCTTGTTGTGGTAATGATTGCCCCGCACCGCGCCTTTCTTGAAAGTAATGTAGGTAATGGCGTCTACCAGAGTGTGGGTGGTAATGTCTCGGATAACGCCGCGTTCGTCCTCGAAACTATTTTTTATTTTTTTGACTATCATTTTTTTTGTATTCTTTGGCGTCAACGATTCTTGGTTTTGGTATTGGTATTATAAATTTTCCTCCATTATCGCTAAAAACTTTCAAGTTATCAATGATTTCCTTTGAAAAGTTCCAAGCGAGCAAAATGGCGTAGTCGGGGCGGTTCTTAAGGAGTGCCAGGTCGGAGACAACCCGAATATAACCCCCGGCGTGGCCGCCCGGAGCGACCCGTCCCACTTTGAGGCGGGCTTTTTCCGAAATAAAACGAATATGGCGGTTGGTCAAGCCGACGTAGTTGATCAGGGTCATGCCTTTGGCCGGCGCGCTTACCGCCGCCACGGTTTTGCCTTGGCTCAAGAGCTTTTCCAGAAGTGCAATCAGCTCTTGGCGGTTTTTTTCAACCCGCCGAGCGAAGCCGCGCATGGTTTCCAGGCTGTGCAATTTACGCGATTCCTCCATTCGGATGAACTTCAAAACGCTTGGGTCGATTGGATGGGCATCTTTCCTCCCGACAAAAACCCGGAAGGAACCGCCGTGAATATCCGTCTGCTTTACCGTGAACACCGCCAGTCCGAATCGGGCAAAGAAAGGGACGAGAGGTTTGAGCGAAAGATATGAGAGGTGCTCGTGGTATACGGTGTCGTATTCAAGGTTGTCCACGAGGTGCTGGAAGTAGGGCGATTCAAAAATAAAAACCCCGTCTTTTTTCAAAAGATATTTTACCGCCCGTATCACCTCATCAAGGTCGTCGATATGGGCGAAGACATTGGCGCCGACGACGACCGACGCGGGTCCCTCCGCCCTTCGGATTTTTCCGGCGCTTTTCATGCCGAAGAAATCGCACAGAGTTTTGATGCCATTTTCTTTGTTGGCGATAGAGACGATATTGGGCGCGGGGTCAACGCCGACAACCCTCATGCCTTCCTTCTTGAAAGCGCCGAGTAGAGTGCCCACATTGCTGCCAATGTCAACGACTAGGCTTTTGGGCTTTAGTTTCAGTTCGCTTACCACCGAATGGGCAAAACTGTCCCAGTGGGACTGGCCGGTCTTGGTGGTGGATTGTTCGTAGGGGTAGTCGTGCTGGTAGAGTATTCGCGGGTCAACGACATGGCTTAACTGAGAGAGGCCGCAATTTTTGCAAAGCAGCACGCGGAGAGGATAAAAAATTTCCGGCAGGTCAAGCTCGTCGGTCGCCCGAAACTGGTCTGCCGGCGGCGTCAGACCCAAGTCGAGGTAGAGCGCGAGATTCGGGCTTTTGCACATTCGGCAGTTTCGCGCCACTCGGTATAATTTTTCCAGCGCTCGGCTCTGGATGTCCGTTTTTTTGATTTTTCTCGGCATGAATTTGGTGTGAATGGCGAAGTTCGCTTTCGGCGCAGAGAAACCCCTCCCGCGCGCCTTGGCTGGACTCTAGGCAAGCGGGAGGGGTTTCTTGAAGCGCGAGCTTCGCCATTCACGGAAATTTAATGACAGATTTTCTCACAGTTACGGCTTTTTTGCAACGATTGCCATGGCCCACTTTTTGTCTGAAATAGGGAGCTTGGCGTTACCGAATTGACAAGCGAGAGCCAGCTTGAAGCCGTGTCTTCGGAGTATTTTTCTGATGTCTCCAAGTTTCCAAGCGCGGACGCGGTGCTTTTCCGTTTCTCGTCCCGTAATTTTGCCGCTTTTAATTTCCATCAGTTCAATTTTCAGGTTGATCGTTTCGCCGCCGCCAAAAGGCGTCGCGTCCGTCAGGCGATAGAGTTCCGTAGGGCCCCGCCTAAATTTTACAAAGCGCGTTTTTGGCGGGTCTTTTTTCACGGCGCCGGCGTTCCAGCAGTCAAAAATAAATACGGCTTTCGGTTTAAGCGCCCTCGCGGCGGTTATAAAAACCGCTTCCAATTCCTTGAGATTTTTGCAATAACCGATGACATTAAACATGGAAAGCGCGGCGTCAAATTTTTTGTCGGTTTGCCACGAGCGGATATCGCCGTGCTCGATGGTGACGCGCCGCAACCTTTCTTTTTTAATTTTTTGCCGAGCCAAAGCGACCATGCCTTTTGAGAAATCAACGCCGTGAATGGTATACCCCTTTTTGAGCAAACACCGTTCGTGATTTAAGGTGCCCGCCCCAAAACTGGCGAGAGTTTTCGCGCCGGGCCGGCCATATTTTTTTAGGAGCGAACTAAAAAAGAGCGCCTCGCCGGCGTAATCTTTTTTGCCGTAGATGAGGTCGTAGTATTTGGAATGGAGTTTATTGAAAATGGTTAACGGCATGTTAGAAAACTAACACATTCAAGGCTTTTTTGCCACTTATGTAGAACCAAATAAAAACCGCCTTGGTTACAATGCCAAGGCGGCTTGCGCGGTCAGACTTTTTCTTTTATTTCGGAGCCCACATTTCGTAGTACTCCCCGAGACATTTATTGATGTCATCCTCCACGGTATTCGGCACACCGTGAGCCTCGGACACTTCTCGCGCGAAGGCGCGGATGAAAAAGAGCAGGTGCTCAAACCGCCACGGATGGCGTTTGATCAACTTGCGGATTAGGGGAAATACCGCGTACCATTCAAGGATTCGATAGAAATTTTGGTAAAGGGTTTCGTAACCTTTCTTCCCCGGTTCCGCTTCGGCCGTTGAGCCGTAGCCGAAGGGATGTTTCGGTTCGTAGGCGGGCATTTTACAGCCGAGCCATTGGAAACCCGATATTCCACCGAGTACCCCGACCCGGTCCCATTTGTCCGCGAGCCGTAGCGCTTGGAGGACCGGTGAGTCATTTTCACTGTCTAGGAATTTGCTGTGCTCCTCCACCGCTTGGATGATCCTCGCGGCAACTTCTTCATTTAGTTTGTCCCATATCATTTCCCCCCAACACGACACGCAGAGTTTTCTCCGCAATTTCTTCCTGGAAAGCCCCGCAACGGTCAACATTGTGGAGCCACACGGCAATCTCGTACTCAACCCTTTCAACTCTAGGAATGAGCTCGGCGATTTCAGGGAACATGCGCTCCATACGTAGCACGTGCGGGAGGTCATGGGCTCCTTGAGCGACGTAAAGCGGTCGAAGTTGTTTTTTCAAATTTTCTAGGAGTTTGTTCGCTTTCAAAGATTTCTCCTTTTTCAAGTTCTTCTTTAAACCCACTTTCGGGCAAGGCTTCAGCCGGCCGATTTAGGTTTTGGTCTGGCAGGAACTATATACATATTATTTAACATTGTCAAGTAAGCTCATGAGGTTGGCGCGTGTTACCATAAAGGCTCCTAGATGAACATACGAATATACGAATTATACGAACAATACGAATGGCTACGAATCCCGTTAGAAGTCCAAAGATTGTATGTATATAGCAAGAGCATACATATTTGAAAAACATCGGATGTATTGCAGTACAGGATTTAGCAAGACTTCTGACGGGACGAATAAAAAAATACCCCGCGTTGCGCGGCGGTGTCGCCATTAAATTTGCTTATGGCGGGAATTTCTCATATTAAAAAGTTGTATCTAATATTTCACGGGCGGTTTCCGTCTGAAAAGGCGGCGGCGCTTTTCGCCGCGAAAAGCGCCGAAGCCTTCGCCGAGAGGGGTCTCGACGTAATGGTTCTCGCGCCTCGCCGCCTCGGCCGCGCCAAACAGACCGCCTTTGATTTTTACCGCTTGAAAAATAATTTCCAAGTGGTGTTTTTGCCGACGGTTGATTTGTTCAAAGTTCCGGTTTTGAAGCGGCTTGCTTTTCCCGCCAGTTTTTTTTCCTTTTCTGTTTTTACATTTTTCTATTTACTGTTCGCCGCCAAAAAATCCGACATCATTTATTCCAACGAAGCTCTGCCGATTCTTTTGGCCGCGCTGGCGTTTCCGAAAACGGCGTATGAAATTCATGATTTTCCGAAAAAAAACTTTTTCTACGCCGCGGTACTTGCCCGGGTCAAGTTTATTATTGCCACCAATCATTGGAAAAAAAAGAAGCTTCAGGAAATTTTTGCCATGGCCGCCGAAAAAATTCTTGCCGAACCAAACGCCGTTTCGCTTGACGATTTTTTGGCCAGCCAGTCCAAGGCCGAAGCCCGAAGCAAGCTCAGGTTGCCCTCTGACGCCGTCCTCATCTGCTATATTGGAACACTTCGCACCATGGGCATGGAAAAGGGGATAGAGATTTTACTCAAAGCAGTAAAATCAGTTGTAAGTTGTAAGTTGTTAGTTGTGGGAGGGAGCCCTGAGGATGTGGAATTTTATAAAAAAGTGGCCAGTGAGTGTGGCATTATTGACAGAGTTATTTTCACCGGTTTCGCGCCGCACCCGAAAGTGCCACTTTATCTTGCCGCCGCCGATATTTTAGTCGCGCCCTTTCCGAAAAACGACCATTATGAATTTTACATGTCGCCCATGAAGATTTTTGAGTACATGGCAAGCGGCCGCCCCATCATCGCTTCCGACCTCAATTCCATAAGGGAAATTCTTCCGGCAGACAGCGCCGTTTTTGTCCCGCCGGGCGACGGTTCGGCGCTTACGGCGGCTATCAGTGAGCTTATGGCCGACAAAGAAAAGGTTTCGCGCTGCGCCGCCAAAGCCTTGGCGGCAGTTGTCGAACACACTTGGCCAAAGCGGGCGGAGAGGATTCTTCAATTTATAAGATGAACACACGAATGGCTGCAAATTTATTCGAGCGGTCGCTTGCATTACTTAAAATTGCGAATACAATCTTTCTATGAGCAAAAATTCGGCGAGGAGCAATCCGGGACTGTCCCGGGACAGAGCCGTCATTATTACCCAAACGCCAATGAGGATTACGCTGGCCGGCGGGGGCACCGATGTTAGCTGGTACAGCAAAATCAAAGGCGGCGCTTGGATAAGCGCTTCCATCAACCGCTATTTGGTAGTTACTTTGACGATGACCGAGGACCCGAATTTTATCGGCTACGGCTACGGCCAGGAAGCCACTCAAGGCAATTCCTATAAAGACATACCCAACCCTTACGTCAAAGCTTGCTTGGAGCACGCGGGGGTAACCAAAGGAGTGAGTGTCAATATCACCTCGGAGGTTTCCGGCCGGTCAGGCTTGGGCGGGTCGGCGGCTCTGGAAGTCGGATTGCTCAACGCCCTTTATTGCTTCAAAAGAAAGTCGGTTTCTCGGTTGGAATTGGCCAAAAAGGCTTTTCAGATTGAAAGCGTCAAACTGAAGCGGGACTTTATCGGTCCGCAGGACCAGTACATCGTGGCCTTGGGCGGTTTTAATTACTTTGAAAGGGACACCTCGGGGCGGGTGACGGTGGAGCCTTTGCCGCTGTCCCTGCATACCATTTCAGAATTGGAGTCCAATCTTTTATTTTTTAGAACCGGCATATACCGAGACGCCCATGCCGCTTTAGCGGACCAGCAAGAGCGCGCCGGCCGCAAAAACATCAAGGCCTTGGACGACATCAAAAAGCTGGGGCAAAAGGCCAGGGCCTATTTGCTGAAGGGGGACGTTGACAGTTTCGGCAAAACTTTCAACGAGCATTGGCGGATTAAAAAAACTCTGTCTCAAAAAGTTTCTAATCCCAAGATAGACCGATGGTACTCTGAAGCCATGAAGGCGGGGGCCTTGGGCGGCAAAATCATAGGCGCGGGCGGCGGCGGGTGGTTTGTGTTTTATGTCAACAAGAAAAAAGAGGCCTTCAGGGCCAGGATGGCGGCGATCGGTTTACAGGAACGCAAAGTGCGATTTGATTTGGAAGGCACTAAAGTATTGGTTAATCTAAGCTGATGAAAAAACAACAAAATTACATCAATACGTATCTCACGCTCGTAAAAAAAGTCGTCGCGGGTCTGGACACCGCGGAGATTGAGGCCGTGATTTCCCTTTTGGTTAAGCTTAAAAAAGCGGGCGGCCGGCTTTTCCTCTTGGGGGTCGGCGGCTCGGCGGCCAATTGTTCTCACGCCGTCAACGATTTCCGGAAAATCTGCCGCATTGAAGCCTATGCGCCGACCGACAATGTGGCCGAATTGACGGCCAGAACCAACGATGACGGTTGGGGAACCGTTTTTTGCAACTGGCTTGAAGTCAGTAAGCTCACTTCCTCGGACATGGTTATGGTTTTGTCGGTCGGCGGCGGCCTCATGGAAAAAAACGTAAGCCCCAATATCGTCAAGGCCTTGGAGTTCGCGCAAAAAGTCGGCAGTGTCATCACCGGCATCGTCAGCCGCGACGGCGGCTATACTCGAAAAGTGGCGACTGCCTCCATTCTCATTCCCATTGGCGAAGCGGATTTCATTACGCCCCTCGCCGAAAGTTTTCAGGCGGTCATCTGGCATTTGCTGGTGACTCATCCGAAACTCGCCAAACATTGACAAAGAAACTCATACATGCTACGCTTTTAACAGTCTTTGAACAGTAAAAAATTAGGTAACCCTCAAAAAGAAAGTAGAGGTGTCAGATGTTTGAAATGGTCGCTATTCTCGGCCGCGGTATTCAGGCTTTCGGAGAACGGTCCTTGGGTTCTGACCGAGGACCTTGAGGTTTGCGACGAACGGTCGGCTCATCTTCCGGTCCGGGTTCCGGCGGATGATGATAACCCGTTTTGTATGGTCGGCGGCGGCGAAATGAACTTGAGGGCGGGCATTGAGCTCATCTACAAGTACGGCCCGACGATGGTTGTTTGCGCCTATGGCGGCCGTTCCCAATACCTGGAGTCCATTGGCGCGCCGTCGGAGAGCGAGGTGATGAGCAGGGAACTGCGCTACCAAATTCAGTATGACCTCGAAATCTCGTCATGGCGACCATCGTTACCCAGCATTGTAGTCTGGAAACGCACTCGCCAGCTCCCCGTGCCCTCCAACACCCGCCAAGAGCTCCTTAACATCTTTGACTTGGCGATTGAGTACGAAATGACCCGGGTCGCCATCGTCACAGTCGGCGTCCATGTCCCGCGAGCGGCAACTTACGTTGCCAAACATCTCTCGGTCTACGAGAAATATCGCGGGCTTTCCCCGGTCGTTCTTGAAAGCGAGGAGGTGTTGCTCGCCGCCAATCGTGAGAAATACGGTCCGCGCGTGGAAGCGCTCCGCAATTCAAAATCCTTCGCCCGCAACTGGGGAGGGAAAAACCGCGAGGTGGACGGAATTTCAAAAATTGTCCGCGATGTGTACGGCGACGCGGTAAAGCCCCTCGTTGAGGCAAAGACGGCGTCCGCGTAAAAATCAAGGCGGTCGTTCCAAATCTGGAACGACCGCATTTCTTTTTTTCTAGAACTGCCGCGGCGGGTGAAAAGTTTTTCTGGCCGATTCCAGTTTTTGGAGATTGCCGATATCTATGAAATAACCGGTTGTCGGGTAGGCATACAAGGCCTTTTTTGAAGCGAGCAACTTCGGGTAAATGTCCGCGCCAAAGTCGCTTTTCAGCGACTCTGGGATGAAATCAAAAATTTCCGGTTCCAAAACGTAAAATGAGCCGTTGACGAAGACGGGCTCGCCCCGCGTGTCTTTCACGGTCGGACGCTCTATAAATTCTAAAATCCTGTTCGTATCGTCAAATTTTATCATGCTCTTTGGGTCTGGCCCCTCTCTTTTGTAGACGTTCAAGGTGGCGAAGGCCTTTGTTTTTTTGTGGCCCTCAATCATTTTAGTGACATCAAGCTCTCTTACAATATCGGCGTATGTCACGATGAAACTTTCCTTGATATAGGACTTCCGCAGTCGGCGCATTTCTTCGTTGCTTCGCTCGTTTGCTCCCGCAGTGTATATGCATACACTTTGGTCGCAAGCCTCGCTCGCGCCTCGAACTGCATCCGACTGCGTAGGTCCTATGATGAATTTTTTAGCGAGGGTTATGGCGCCGGCGGTGCCGAGGGGATTTTTCGGGTCTTCGTGCGTATAGGCGATGCGCACACCGAATTTGGAACCATCACCAAAGTAAGAAACTACTTTCTCCGGCAAATGACAAAGGGCGATGATAAAATCTTTGACGCCGTGGCTTTTTAATAAATCAACCGTGTGGAAAAGAATGGGTTTGCCCCCGACCTCCAGCATCGGTTTTGGGGTAGTATCGGTGAAAGGCCGCAGTCTTTCTCCTTTTCCTCCTGCGACAATTATGGCTTTCATCCCGTTAGAAATAGGACGCGGACAGGCATCCTCCGCATCCCGAATTATTGCGAGTAAGATTCAACTTTGATATTGAAGTCATGTATTTTTTTTCGCGTCCGCGATTTCTAACGGGACCGTTTTATTAGTGGTACGGCGTCCGTAAGTTTTTTAATTATAAAATCCGGTTTGATATCGCCCAGTTGCCGCTCAATGATTCTTAAATTTTCCGCCGCGTCTATGTTGGCGAGAAGCATGGTTTTGCAGCCGGCCGCTTTGCCCGCCAGTACGTCCGCTACGCCGTCTCCTATCGTCCATGAAGAGTTTAAGTCAATGTCGTGTTCTTTGGCGGCTTCCAGAAATAAACCCACCCCGGGTTTTCGGCAGTCGCATTTTTTTCTGAATTTTTTGACTTTGGCGAAGGGATGGTGGAAGCAGTAATACTCCGCGTCAATCGTTACGGCTTCTTTTTTCAGCAGGCCTTTAATTTTTCGGGAGATTCGCGCGAAGTTGGCTTCGCTGGTTTTTGCCAACGCCAGATTCGGCTGGTTGGATATAATAATCAAAAGATACCCAAGTTTTTTGGCCCATTTTAAGAGCGGCACGATGCCAAACACCAGTCGAACCTGCGCGGTATTAAGCGGGCTCTCAATGACGCCGTATTCGGGGTCGTAGCGGAGCTCGTTTATGATGCCGTCTCTATCCAAAAATATAGCCCTTTTTTTCCTTGCAAACATGGGTTTAGAGTATACAATATCACTTATCATGCAAAAGAAGCAATTACATTTCAACCGGAGCATTTTTTTGGATTCTTCCAAGGTGAGCGAGATAGAGAAGTGGAACGGCACGGGAGTGATTGACGGCGTGACCACCAATCAGAGCATCATGCTCAAAGACGGTTTGACGCTGACACAATTGAAGCCGACTATCAAAGCCATTTGCAAAATAATGAAGGGCAAGCCGGTATCAATAGAGTTGACCGACAGCAAAGCCACAGTGGCGGAAATGGTGAGCGAAGCGAAAAAATACAGAGCGCTGGCGGCCAACGTCGTCATTAAGGTGCCCATGATACCGGGAGACGTAAAAAGTTTGGTGGTGATTAAAAAACTTTGCGAGCTGAAAATAGCCGTCAACGTAACCGCCATGATGACTTTTGAGCAGTTGGTGGCCGCCTCTCTGGCCGTCAAGGACAACCCCTCTCCTTCTTTCGTCAGCTTGTTTTGGGCGAGAAGCATTGAAGACCACGAGCGATACAGAGGGGTGGAAGCGTTCGTTAAGAGCCATGAAATGATGGGGCCCGAATCTAAAGTTAACACTCATCCGGCAAAAATTGTCGCAGCCATCGGAGAGTTTCTGCAATCCGGCGGTTACGACAACCCGAAACTGATAGTGGGCAGCATTAGAAACGTGTCGCAAGTGGGCGAAGCCATAGCCGCCGGCGGCAACATCCTTACGGTACAGCCGGCTATTTTGGAAGCCATGCTCTATAGCCAGCGCACCGTTGAGACTAACGCCGATTTTGACAAGTCCTGGGTGGCCTTAAAACAACGCTCTTAACCCGACATGAGTGATTTTAGCGGCAAATGCGTCATAGTCACCGGCGGTTCGCGCGGCATCGGCAAGGCGATAGCCGAAGAATTTTTCGGGCTGGGCGCCCGAGTTTTAATTTGCGCCAGGGGTCGCGAGGAACTGGAAGCCGCCTGTAAAGAAATAGACCCAAAGGGTAAAAAGTTTTTTGGGATAAAAGCGGATGTTTCAAAGATTGCTGATTGCCAGAAAGTAATAAATTTTGCCCTTAAAAAATTCGGCACGATTGATGTTTTAGTGAATAACGCCGGCGCTTACGGCGAAATCGGCGCGTTGGAAAAAGTTGACCTTGAAAATTGGGCAAAGACTTTAGCAGTCAATCTTTTGGGAACGGTTTACTGCACCAAACTGGCGATTGCCGTCATGAAAAAAGCCCGAGCCGGCAAAATTATTAATTTTGCCGGCGGGGGAATCGGCGGCAAAAAACCTCTGCCGAATTTTTCCGCCTATTACACCTCAAAAATGGCCATCGCCGGCTTTACGGAAACCGTTGCCGCCGAAGTCGCAGAATGGGGCATACAAATTAATTGCGTATCGCCCGGGGCGGTCAATACCGGCATTACCGACTGCTTGATAGCCCAAGGGCCGGAAAAAGCGGGAGAGGAAATGTACCGGCAATCGCTCCGGCAAAAAAAGACCGGCGGCACGCCGCCCAAGATGACCGTGGACCTTATCAGTTTTTTATGTTCCGAAGAAGCTGACCAAATTACCGGCAGGTTGCTCTCCGCCAAATGGGACAGGATTGAAGTTTTGAAAAAATTGGAAAAGGAAGGGGACCTGTTCAAATTAAGAAGAATTGACAATGACTTATTCCGCGCCAAGTAAAACCACACACCTTGGCCCTCACACCCGACATACATTTGGTGGTGCGGGGGCAAGGAAGAGTAGAAACCAGCGCGGAGCGCGGGGTATTCATGCAAGGTGTGAGGGTAAAAATATCGCCGTAGTCGGCTTGTGGCATTTGGGCTCCGTCTATGCGGCGTCCCTGGCCAAAATGGGCTTTAACGTCTGGGGTTTTGATTTTGACAAAAAAACGGCGGCCAATCTGAAAAAAGGCATCCCGCCGATTTTTGAACCGGGGCTTGAAGAAACGATAAAAAAACACCTCAATAAAAATCTTTTTTTCTCGGCCTCGGAAAAAACACTCAAAAACAAAGATTACATTTTCATAACCCACGATTTGGAAGTGGACGCGGACGACTCGGTGAAAACGGCCGTACTGGAAAAAACTTTCTCCGTGATTTTAAATTCGGCGGGCGACTCGGTCATTGTGATTTCCAGCCAAGCGCCCGTCGGTACGTCAAGAATTTTGGTGAATTTACTGAAAAAGCGGGGGATTGAAAATCCCCAAGTCGTTTGCTTTCCCGAGAATTTAAGATTAGGTACGGCTCTCGCTTCTTTTTTAAATCCGGACAGGATAATTTTAGGTTCGGACAACGGGGAAGTTTTAAGGCAATTTCAAAATGATTTTAAATTTGGTTGTCCGGTAATCGCCATGGGCCTGGAAAGCGCCGAAATGGCCAAACACGGCTTGAACGTTTACTTGGCCACCTGCATTTCTTTCGCCAGCGAGCTGTCCGACTTGGCGGAAAAGACCGGCGCCAACATGGCGGACGTGGTCAAGGCTCTGAAGCTGGAGAAGCGGGTCAGTCCCCACGCTCCCATAAATCCGGGCTTGGGTTTCGCGGGCGGTACGCTCGGGAGAGATGTTCAATCTTTGAGAAAAGTAGCCAAAGGTCATAACTATGAACCCAAACTTTTAAACGCCGTTTATGCCGTTAACCGAGACAGGTTGCCGGCGCTCGTTTCAAAAATCAAATCCGTTTACCCGTCTTTAAAAGGCAAAACCGTCGGTATTTTGGGCTTGACTTATAAGCCGAATACCAATACCTTGAGAAGGTCCAACTCTTTGGAGCTGGCCGCCATGCTGAAAGAAAAAGGCTGCCGATTAAAAGCCTTTGACCCGGCGATTAAAAACATGATTACCGGCGCCCCTTACGTTGAAATCTGCAAGAATCTTGGAGCTTTTTTTAGAGACCTTGACGCGATAATTTTGATGACCGACTGGCCGGAATTTTTGGCGATGGACTTGGAGAGATTGCCGCTCTTGATGCACAATAAAATTATCATAGACACTAAAAATTTTCTGACGTCTTCCGAATACAAAAAGCGCGGTTTTACTTATTTGGGAATGGGAATCAATTAATAACATGACCTTGAATTACAAAACTCATTGCTCCAAGAAACCTCTCCCGCTTGCCTAACTCCGGACAAGGCGCGCGGGAGGGGTTTCTCTCCGCGGATAATGAGTTTCGTAATTCACAGTAATATGGACATCGCCATTATAGGAGCGGGTTTAATAGGAAAGAAAAGAGCCCGAGCTTTGCCCAAAGGAGTGCGTTTGCGCGCGGTTTGCGATATTGACCGAGAGAGAGCCCTGAAATTTTCCGAAGAGTTTCAGTGCGACAGCGAAACCAATTGGCGAAAAACGGTAGCCGACCCTCTCATAGAGGCGGTGATAATTGCCACTCCCAACAAGCATTTGTCGGTAATTGCCGCGGCCGCCATTGCCCGCGGCAAGCACGTGCTCGTGGAAAAACCGGGGGCTAAAAATTTGAAAGAACTGCAAAAAATTATCGCGGCCTATTGCCAAAGAAAAGTCGTCGTCATGTTCGGTTATAACCATCGCTATCATGCCGCCATTGAAAAGGCCAAAAAAATCGTTGATTCCAAAAAGTACGGCAAGGTTTTGTTTATCAGAGCCAAGTACGGCCATGGCGGGAGATTGGGCTACGAAAAAGAATGGCGATTCAACGAAGATTTGGCGGGCGGCGGGGAATTGCTTGACCAGGGGACGCACTTGATTGACTTGGTCAATTTTTTCTGCGGGGCGTTAAATTACCACTCCAGTTATCTGGGCACTCTTTTTTGGCGGACAAAATTAGAGGATTCATCCTTTGTTATTCTCAAGGGCGATAAAACGGCGGCCAATTTATCGGCCACTTGCGTTGAATGGAAGAACCTTTTTTGTTTTGAAATAATGCTTGAGAGTGCCAAGATTCAGATTGACGGTTTGGGCAGAAGCTACGGAACGGAAAAGTTGACTCTGTACGTCATGAGTCCTGAAATGGGACCGCCGAAAGTCACGGAATTTAATTTTCCGGGCGAGGACCTTTCGTGGAAAAAGGAAAATGAAGTTTTTTTCAAAAGAATACGCTCCCGCGATTTTTCCGAACAGGCCCTGCGGGACGCTCAATACGTTTTAAGCATTATCAGTAAAACTTACGCAAAAAAATGAAGTATTTGATAACAGGCGGGGCGGGCTTTATCGGTTCGCACATAGTGGACTGCGTTCTTAAAAACGGGGACAGAGTTGTTGTCTATGATAATTTTTCAACCGGCAAAGAATTATTCGTGGCACACAATTTAAGCAACAAAAACTTCAAGTTGACGGAAGGCGATGTGTTGGACACCAAAAAGTTAACCTCAGCGATGAAGGGCGCGGATTTTGTTTTCCACATGGCCGGGCACGCTGATGTCAGAGGGGGGTTTGATGATCACAGTGTTGATCACATCCAAAATTTGGAGGCGACCCAGTCCGTGTTGGAAGCCATGCAAAAAACCGGCGTCACCAAAATAGCCTTCCCTTCTACCTCTTCGGTCTACGGAGACGCCACGGTTCATCCCACCCCGGAGGATTACCCTTTTGAACCGACTTCACTTTACGGCGCCACCAAAGCCGCGGCTGAAAATTATATACGGGCCTACGCCAGTTATTACGATTGGCAAGCGTACATTTTTCGCTTCGTGTCTTTTGTCGGCGAAAGATACACCCATGGCATTATTTTTGACGTTTTGAAAAAGCTCAAAAAAAATCCGAAAGTGCTGGAGCTTCTCTCCGACGGCACTCCCAAGAAATCGTCGGTCTATGTGGCGGATGGAGTAGAAGCCATATTTAAGGTAATTGGTTCAACCCGCGACCGAGTTAATATTTTTAACATCGGCCATCAAGACATTCTTACCGTTGATGAAATCGTTGACACCATTTTGGCGGCCGCCGGCGTTGAAATCAGGAAAAAATATCTCGGTGGCGAAAGAGGTTGGAAGGGCGACAACAGTTTCGTTTATCTTGACGGCCGTAAGCTGAAAAAATTGGGTTGGGAGCAGAAATATAGCTTTCAAGAAGGCATCAGAAAAACAGTGGCGTATTTGAAAAATAATCCGGACCTTTTAGATTAGTCCTTCCGCCTCTCAGGATACTCTGGATACTCTGAAAATCTCCTTGTTACCTAACTCAAGCGTACGCTTGAGTTAGGTAACATAGGTGACAGGTGACCGGTGACAGATGTTTTCGCGACACAGTCAGTGTTTATGATTGACGGCTTTGTTGGTATATAAAAACGCCCTAGGCAAACCAGTTGCTAAGGGCGTTGTGATGAAGCAGGTCGCGGCTTAGGCGCCGTCCCGCCATTCAAGATACTTCAGTACCTCATCTGTGGCAAGTAAGTGGACTGACGAGCACTGTTTGGCATAATGCGGGATTTTACGCAGACTCTCAAGAAGGGTCCCGTTCCGTAAGGCGGTTTTCAGAAACATCAATCCGTCCGCCCCAAGCCGCATCAGCTTGCTCTGTCGCTGATATCGTTTGATGCGACGCAGTTCCTCCACAATAAGGTCCTGGCGTGTAGCCATAAGAATCCCCTGAGAGTGCAGGACTTTTTGGTCCCAAGGCAACGTTGAACCGACCTGATTGTAAACTCGTAGGGTCGTGTTCTGCAGAAGCCTTATCGCGGTTACCATGGAGATGAATGCTCGGAGCTGGTGAAAAGGGGCAGCGACAATGATGAGCTTTCCCCACCCTTGGTCGTGGGCGTATTTCGCCAAGGCCTTGGCTTCCGAAAAAGTGTGCCCCAGTTCCAGACAAGGGATGCCGGTGATTTGAGAGGCGCGCACACCGCCTTCAGACAAGTGCTTTTTCCATACCCCGATTCCCTCATAGCCCTTGTTTTTTTCACCTTGAGCGTCATGTAGCAGAAGCCTTGAGACCACATTATCACGCAAAAGCTCTGCACCTCTCTCAAGCACGGAGTGTTTATTATCCGCTGTCTGGCCAAAGAGGTATGCCGCGGGAGCACGGTGAATCGTATCCGTCAGCACCATCGTTGCGAGCTGAAGCAGTTTTTCCGCCTCCGTAGGTTGAGTTTGAAGCACAAGGCCTCCTTTTTGTTATGGGTTTTTGATCTGACGCAATTATACCTATATTCTATAATCTGTCAATCTCACAAGAGGCGATTCGGATTGGAGCTTTGGGCTAAGTCATCAATTCATTTTGAGCAGGCACTTGATGAAAAATTTCAAGAGTGCGGGCCACTCTTCTTTTTTATTGAGGCATTTTGAAAGGGGAGAAGACCAGAATTTTTTCCAGCCGTAGAATCCGACCCGCGCGTTGGTCTGAAGGGTCGTTAGAAACCTCTCCGCCATCACTTCATTGAAGGTTTTTACGTCATACCTGTTGGTTTTACGATTGGCTTCAATCAGTTTCAGAAGCCACAGTTCGCGTCTGTCCATAAATTTTTTCACTTCTTCAGCCGTGCCGACAAAAGTGTAGCTCGCTCTGTGCAAGGCTAGTGCTTCCGCGTCAGCCCGCACACCCAGACCTTCAAGCTGGGAGAGTATAACCTGATTGACGGCCTGGCGCAGTAAAGCGCTTTTTCTGGTGGTGGTGTTTTCATTGTGGGCGCGGTATTTCAGGAGGATTTTCCGAAGGTTTTTCGCTTTCCATGTTTTGAGCATTCGCACCCACAAAGCGTAATCTTCAGAAGTGCCTTCAATGTAGCCTTCCGGCGGAACGGCTTTTTTTCTGATTAGCAGGGAAGACTGGGCGAAACAGTTGCCGAAAAGCAGACGGATGGGAATTTTTTCGCTTGGAATTTCCTCTTGCCACCGAGCGCCGGTGGCTTTGCCGGTTTCGTCAATGACGGAGACGCCTCCCCCGACCAGGCCGAAATCCGGATTTTTTTCCAGAAAAGCCACCTCCAGTTTCAGGCGGTCTTTGAGGGCGATATCGTCAGAGTCCAAAGGGGCGATGAATTCGCCGCGACTGGCTTCAAGTCCGTGATTGCGCGATTCCACAATGGTAGTTTTCTTATCGCTCTGCAAAAGCACGATACGGGTGTCGGCAAAAGACCTGATAATCTCCAAACTTTTATCGGTTGAGCCGTCGTTTATGATGAGCAGTTCAAAGTCCGTGAAGCTTTGGTTCAGAACGCTTTGAATGGCCAGCCGAAGGTATTTTTCGCTGTTATAGACGGGCATAATGACGCTTACACGCGGGTTCATAAAGTTTGTAAAGTTATAAAGTTTGGTGACAGGAGGCCGGTTTTTCTAGAAAGATCCACGAACCATTTCTTGGGCGCGATGACTATTTTCCGCGGGTTTTGGTTGAGCCAAGCGCCCCACCAGCTCATAGTGGAGTTGGCGATGATGTTGTGCCGGCACCGGCTCATCAGCGCCAATTCTTCACAGTCGCCGATTGCCGGTCGGGAAACAAAAGTGACCGCGTAGTCTTTCGGAAAATGTTCCTTCGCCCAAAGGATGTCGTCCGATGATACGAAAAAGCGGGCATCGGGAAAGTTTTCAAGAATTTTTTCGCAGGCGGCCTTGTAATAGGCGAGCGGCAAAACTCCGTGGCGGTCGGTGATTTTTTTTATGGCAACATAGTCGCCGCGGCGGATATGGAGGCTCGTGCCGTTCGGTTCGCGCGCCATTCGCGCCGCCATCTTTTCCGCCTCGCGGCCGAAAGGGTTTTTCAAAGTGAAGTTCTCCCGGACTTTTTTTTCATAACCTTTGAAGTACCGCTCGTCCTGCCAATGGCCGTCAAAATAGCCGTCATCGCGCTTTAAGATTTCCGGGTCAAAGGCGAAAGATTTTTCCAGAACCGTTTTCTTTTTTAAGTCCGGCCGAAAACGGTCCAGCATTTTTTGAAGAGTGCCGCGATAGGCGCGGATTTCATCCGCGCTCGCCTCAGGGGCGGCGACGTTGAGTCCGTCGAGCAGGAAGGAACGACGGCTTTGATTGGGGGAGCGGAGGTAGGAAGAGTCAATTTTGAGTGGCGCATTGTGCCGCAATGAAAGCCCGCACCCGAGGGCGTATTGGAACATTTGATTGCCGAGGCCGCCTTGTAATTTAACGATAATCATGGCAGATATTATAACCCAAGGCTGGTTCCTATGTTGTATCTCAAAAATAAAAGGCTTGCTCCGTGAGAAGCAAGCCTTTGCGCGTTAAACCTTAAGGAACTTTTTTACCATCGCCACTAGGGTGCGGTGGTGAGGGATGGTGTGTCGAGGGAGGTTATTGATGGGGAAGAATTTACCCCCTTCAAGAGCCTCGCCCCTGTATTCCACCATGTAAAGGTGGGCCAGTTCGTGCCCGCGTCGGCAGTGGTTCCGGCCATCGCCTTTGAGCAGGTCGCGAACACCGACGAAATGCAACTTGCCGAAGTCCTTGCCTTCGCAGAACACTTCGCTTTTGAGGAGGCGCCTGTAGGCCTCAGCCGTGGTTTCGTTTTGCCGGATAATCGTGCCCGGCTCGTTCCACATGTTCGGCCAGAACTTGTCTTTTGGCCCTCGATTAGTCATGAAGACTTCCCAGTCGGTATGCGACAATCGCACAACGGCGAGCTCAAAGGCGACATGGGGCAGGTTCTCCACCCAG
Organism: Candidatus Tayloriibacteriota bacterium; assembly: GCA_016188455.1. Taxonomy (GTDB): domain Bacteria; phylum Patescibacteriota; class Minisyncoccia; order Phycocordibacterales; family SIBU01; genus SIBU01. The sequence goes on from JACPHR010000018.1 coordinate 40,183, forward strand.
CCGTCAAATGCCGGCCGAGGTAGAGGAAATTTGGCTTTCGCCAGGAGCTTTCCGAGGAGCACAGCCTCGGATTCCAAAAGACCTTTCTTTTTCATGATTCTCTTTCTGTGCAGGGTTGAGGTTGAATTGCTGTAACTGACTCTTACAAAAGGTTAGCACGGATTAAGAAAATTGTCAAATAATCGTATCATGACCTTCACAACACCCAAGGAGTAAAATTATGCATATGTACACAACCAATCCACACATCGCAAAGATCTGCAGGGACGCGGTAAATCTCGTTAAGTATCTAGGCTAGTCGATCCGCAAAGCCGCCAGATATTTCGGAGTGTACTAAAGCGCGGCGTTGCGTTAGTGTGAAAGAGATATCACTGGGAGATTTCTCATGTTCCCAGGTACACACATTAACTTTGTACTATAGTACAAAGTTAATGTGTGGTCGGGCGGAAAATTTTTTAAGTACGCCAGTACACGCGAAATTATGTGGTAAGAGATATATCTGCTGAAATGATATATAATGCCGTGCATGACAAAAATTTCAAAATCAAAACTAAGCGGCTCGATACTCGTTACCGGCGCCACGGGCTTTGTGGGCTCGCACCTTGCCAGAAAGCTAGTCATGCTTGGCTGTGATATTCACGTTCTGGTCCGTCCAACCTCCAACCTCTGGCGGCTCAAGGATATTAGTTCAAAAATCACCCTTCATCACGGCGACCTTGCCGACAAAGCCTCGGTAGAAAAAGTTGTGGCCGAGGTCAAGCCCAAAGGTATTTTTCACCTTGGAGCGGCCATTGTTATAAGCGGCCTTGGCGCCGACAGTGAGACAATGGTTGCCGCCAATGTTTTAGGCACGGTTAATCTCTTGGATGCCGCCTCTTCCTATCCTTATGATTTTTTTGTGGCCATGGGCAGTTTTCTTGAGTACGGTTTCAAAGACCATCCTATAGCGGAGAGCGAGATTTGCCAGCCCGGGGAGCTTTACGGCATCACCAAGCTTTTGGGCACGCTCTACGGCCAGGCGCTGGCGCGTAGGGAAGGCAAACCCATCGTCACGCTTCGCTTGTTCACGCCCTACGGCCCGTGGAACGAAAAGGAACGGCTGACGCACAAAATTATCGCTTCCGCGCTCGCAGGTAAAGAGATTGCTTTGACTCGTCCCACCGTGTCACGGGATTTTGTTTTTATTGACGATATCGTGGAGCTTATCCTTGAAGCGGCGCTAGCAGCTTTAAAGTATCGGGGAGAAATTTTTAATCTCGGTTCGGGCGTGCGGACGCCCATCGGCGATGTGGTTTCTTATATCTTAAAAAAAACCAACTCCAAAAGTGAAGTCAAGTGGGGAACTTTTCGCGGTGTTTCCTACGACAGCGACTGGTGGCAAGCGGATATGACCAAAACCTTTTCCTGTTTTTCCTGGCGGCCGAAGTGCCCCCTTCACGCGGGTCTCGATAAGACCATTGAACATTTCAAAAAGTACGCCTGCTAATTTTCTTGACACCAGTTAGGGCTAATGGACTATACTCTCATCATAAGTAGTACGGTACTTGCACCAAAAGAGCATGTCCTAGGTCTAGAGTCCGCTCTTTTGGTTTTTTACCAGATTTTATAGAGATATTTTTACAGTTATACACTTTCCCGCTTGACTTCCGGTAAGCCGCTTGCTAATATACTTTTGGCGCTTGGAGGGCTCTGGCCCTGTCACGGCTATCCAAGCTGTAGCCAAGTGCCGCTAAAAAACACCGCCTTGCGCGGCGTTTTTTAGTTTAATCGTTTTCCGGATTACCGCTATGCAAAACTCGACGGCTGTTCGTTGAATCAATTTTCCAATATGGAATGACGCTCCAAAAATGTTTCTCGCCGCCTAAAACCTGCTTGACAATCACTTTCATACGAACATTTTCCAGTACGGCGATAAATTCATAGAATGTTACTTCTTTCAAAACATGCTCCCAGCGACTACTTGTTTTTTGGTCCTCAAACTTTTTCGTAGACCAAATACCTTGAACGGTGTGAGATTTTCTTAGCACTTCTGCCACAAATGGCAACAACTTCAATCGGGTATATTGGTCATCCCGCACTCGAGCAACCTGATCTGACTTGAATTTGAGATGTTTTAACCCTTTAGTGTTGAAAGAAATCTTCTCTTTAAAATATGGGCAGTAAATCTCACCGATAGACGCGTAAAGTTTCTCGGCTTTATTGCTTACTTCCACAAAATCTTTTTCGTCTTTGAGATTAAATGTGCCCATGGTTTTAGTGTTTCGTCGCGTCCACCAACTTGTATAACGACCCTGCTTTGTGAGTAGGCGACAATGTTTTGCCTTTAACGCCCGTAATTTCTTCACCGGTCAAGGGTAGGACCAGAGGATTTTATTTTGTAGCAGGTTTTGCTTCCCCAATTCGTATGACTTTTACGCCGGGCCGGTTCTTGAAATATCTAAAAGGGTCAATGACCACCGAGCCTTTCGGGAAACGATAGGTGTTAAATACTTCGTGCTTGGTAGCTAAGAAATAAATAGCTGGTTTTAATTTCAATGGTTTGTCATCAATATGAGGGTCGTGATGAGTATGCTTCAGTTCTCGTTCTCTAAGGATATTTACTAATAGTGTCGCGGGGCTTCCGACAGTCAGATTAGTGCCGGCCTTGAAAGATTTTCCAAGAACGATAATCGGCAATTTATGCTTTTTATGCTCGGCATGTACGAGATTCGCCAGCCATTCGGTCTGATGTTCCCGCGCCATCATCAAATCGTTGAAAATGTTGTGGGACAATTTCAATTTGCCAGCGAGCCAGCTCATGGCTATATTGTCTCTGGGGTGGCAGCCGCCGCCGTCTCCCATGCCGCCGGAGAGATACCGCGGACTCATCAGACGATGCCGAGCCAAACCGATTGCCCGTGTGACACTATCCGCGTCGGCTCCCACATTGTGGCAGATTTCCATGACGGTGTTGGCAAACACTATTTTCATTCCGATGTAAGTGTTATAGGCCACCTTTATCAATTCCGCCGATTTAATGGTGGTCTCATAAATGAGACCGCGGTGGATAGTCTGATAGAAATTCTTTAACGCTCTGGCGGCCGCTTTTTCGTCAACGCCGATTAAAACAAATTCCGGATTGAGAAAGTCTTTCACGGTCGTACCCATGGCGATAAAGAGCGGTTCATACACCAAGTGGATGTATTGGTTGAGGAGAGGTTTTATTTCCCGCTCTATGGTGCCTGGCAAGACGGTGGAGATAATGACTAAAACAATGTTTTTACGCAATTTTTTCGCCGCCGCCACCACATCTTTTATGCCGGCAACCAAAAAGGAGTATTCAAAATCGGCCCGCTCTTTCGGCAATCTGGTTGTGCCTTCAAATTTTTCATGGTGCGGGGTTTGAATCGGCATGAACACCATATCGGAAAATTTTACCACCTCCTCAACCGAACCCAGTTTGATTTTGGTTTTTTTGAGCAGAGCCGGCGCGCCTTCCTCTTGGTAGGGGATTTTTCTCTTTCTGAGATATTCCGCAATCTTTGGACTGATGTCGTAGCCCATGACCTTGTACCCCTTGCTTTCAATGGCCAGCGCTACCGGCAACCCGAGCTTGCCCAAGCCGATGAAGCCGATGTTTTTTTTGGAGCTCTTTTTATTCATAATATTGTGTTATTTGTTAATCAAGCGTAGAGGATTTTAAAAGCCAGGGTTCTAATCAGGCTGTGTTTTTTAAGGTCCAGATTTTCCGCCGGCATGCCGGGATTCAAAAATCTAGCGACGGTAGGGATATTTGAAGCGCCGTGGAGCATGAACGCGCATTTGGCCAAAAGCAGGCAATCAATGAGCACTTCCTCCGCCAGCATTCGGCGATTATTGGTTTTCATAAACCTAATACCCGCGACCGTGACATCCTGCTGGGTAGAATAGGCGACAAGCTTGTCCCCGTAACGCCTCTTAAACGCCTTGAGAGTGGCCGGGTCGTCGGTCGCCAGAAATATTTTAGAGAAGTTGCCGCCAACAAGCAAGCGGTCAATTTTCTCAAAATAGCCTTGGAGCGGATATTTGATGAAATACGGGTCGGGTTTGCCGGTGGCGCCGTGGGCCATTCTAAAGGCGTCAAACGCTCCGCGGTATTGCACGGCAAGACATCTTTTTCCTTTGAGGCGGGCGGTGTAAAACTGTGCCACTTTGTCCAGAATTTCTTTTTTAATCCGGAGGCGGTCATTAAACACTCGATGAAAAAGTTTTCGCTGTCTTTGGCTTAAGTCGGAGTAGGGATTGCGGTGCATTCTCGTCAGAAAAAGATAGCGGTATATCTTTTTTGACTGCGGAGTGTTTACCACCGGTTCAAAACAGTATTGCCACATATTTTCTTGGGGCGAGTCATTATAAACCGTATGGCGATAATCAACAAAAATATCCTTTTCGCCGTTAACGGAAATGAGATAGAGCACCTCGCGAACGAAAGAGAAAAAGCCGCGGCCGACGGACGGCTGGTGGCTGGTGTCGTTTATGAATACCGCCTCCGAGCTCACGCGCCGGACCTTCAAGGCGTTTCGCGCCGACAGGCCAAAATCGGCAAGCGTGTCGGATAAGAGTCGCATCCGAAATTTTATTTTTGGCCACATCTTGCGTATGCCCAATTTGGGTATAGGACTTACGCAATCGGATGCAGTTCGAGGCGCGAGCTCGGCTTGCGACCAAGCTGTAGTTAGATGCTACTGCGCGGGAGCAAACGAGCGAAGCAACGAAGAAATGCGCCGATTGCGTAAGTCCTAAAGAAATAATCACCACATGGTCGCATATTCATCGGCAAAAATCAATCAACTACCGCGCAGCAAACTGACTAGGTATACCGAGTCAGACTTGCTGGCAGTGCGGTAGTTGACCCAGCACCATTTTCACCGATATGCCGCTTGTGATATATGAAAATCTTTCCCCAATCATGTATAACAGTTAGAAACGAGCATTCTGTAAAAATGGTGCTGGGTTGATTATCCGCAAGCCACCTCAAAAATTTCCGGTGGGCGGATAATAAAAAATTGAAAAATCCAAACCGTTTGCTATGATTGCTTTGAATTACGAAACTCGTTTTTTGCGGAGAGAAACCTCTCCCGCGCGCCTTGTCCGGACGGGAGGCAAGCGGGAGGGGTTTCTCGAAGCAAGAGTTTCGTAATTCAAGACATGATTACACCCATTACGTTTCTATGCGTATAGCCATACTACAACTCAATTACACAGTCGGAGATTTTGAAGGAAACGCGGCCAAGATTCTTCAAGGCTATCGTCGCGCCCGCAAAGAAGGGGCGGAGGTAGTGCTCGGGACGGAGCTCTCGCTCTTCGGCTACCCGCCGCTTGACCTGTTGGAACGCGCTGACTATATTGCGAAACAGTACGATGAATTAAAAAAATTGACCGCCAAAATCGGCGGCGTCCCTCTGGTCATAGGCGTTGCCGAGAAAAACGAAAACAAAAAAGGCAAACCGCTTTTTAACAGCGCGGTTGTTATTCACAACGGGCGGATTGTTCACCGCGCGCGCAAGACACTGCTTCCCACCTATGATGTCTTTGACGAGTCGCGTTATTTTGAAGCCAACGACGGGCCGGTTCGGCCTTGGGTATACAAAGGCAAAAAAATCCTTATACTGCTCTGTGAAGATATTTGGAACGGGTCCGAGAACGCCGACAATAAACTCTACCATACCTTGAATTACGAAACTGGCGCTTCGAGAACTTCTTCCCGCCCGCCTGCCAGCGCCGGAGCCGCAGGCTATGGCGGGCAGGCTTGCTTCCCGTCCGGACAAGGCGCGCGGGATGAAGTTCTCTTAGCGGAAACCGAGTTTCGTAATTCAAGGTACCACAAGGACCCGCTTATAGAAGCCAAGGCGCTTTCTCCCGATTTGGTATTGGTCATCAACGGCTCGCCCTATTTTTGGGGCAAGGGAGACGGGCGGCTGTCGCTTGTCTCGGGCATCGGCCGGCGCTTGCGCTGCCCGATATTTTACGCCAATCAAGTGGGCGGCAATACGGACCTGGTTTTTGACGGGCGAAGTTTCGCGGTGGACGGAAATGGCAGATGCATCGGAGCCGCCAAACCGTTCGCCGAGGATGTCTTGATGGTTGATACCAAAACAGCCAAAGCGGTTGCATATTCCTCCGATGCTGGCAAACCGGAAGAACTTTACAACGCGCTTGTCTGCGGGGTCCGTGACTACTTGAGGAAAATCAAAAACACCAAAGGAGTGGTGGTGGGGCTTTCGGGCGGCGTTGATTCGGCGCTGGTCGCTACCATCGCCGTGGACGCGCTCGGTGCGGACAAAGTGCGCGGCATTGCTATGCCCTCGACCTTCTCCTCCGATGAGAGTGTCATTGACGCCAAGACCCTGGCGGAAAATCTTGGCATTCAATTTGACGTTGTTCCCATTAAAAAAGCCTACGGCTCTTTCGGAGAAATACTCGGGCCGGTCATTGGCTGGGAAAAGCCGCTTGCCTTGGCCGAAGAGAATGTGCAAGCGCGCGTTCGGGGCCTGATTTTGATGGCCATTTCAAATCGCGAGGGCAATATTGTGCTCACCACCGGAAACAAATCGGAGATTGCGGTGGGCTACTGCACGCTCTACGGGGACATGGCCGGGGGCTACGCCGTGATTTCGGACATTCCCAAGACGGTTGTCTACAGCTTGGCGGAATACCGGAACGCTAAAGCCAAGAAAGACATCATTCCGCGCCGCAGCCTTGAAAAGGCGCCGTCCGCCGAGCTTCGGCCAAACCAGAAGGACCAGGACACCTTGCCGCCTTATGACGTGCTTGACGATATTTTAGAGCAGTATGTTGAAGAGCAGAAAGGTCTAGCTGATATTGTTAAATCGGGGCACAATCCAAAAACGGTGGAGTGGGTAATCCAGACGATTGACAGGAACGAGTATAAACGTCGGCAGATGCCGCCCGGGCCGAAGGTCACGGGCAAAGCCTTCGGCAGCGGCCGGCGGATTCCCATCGCGGCCAAGTTTATCCTGTAGACTTTTTCCCGTTTCGAATTAAATCAATTATGAATGAGCTGATGTATAAGGTAAAAAGAAAACTCTTACACCTCATTGGCAGTGGATGGGGTTACTCTGGCGACTATCAAAACTGGAACCACCCTACATTTACCAGATATGATGATCCGATTATTTTTCAAAGAACACAAAAAGCTTTTGAAATGGTTAAGGCCAACAATGCGTTATATGTTCGAGACAGCACACCGGTAAGGACTAGAGAGTATAACACCACTCTCACCAACATCTTAGATAGAATCTCAAGAGAGAGAGAGAGAGAGAGGATTGTCCTGCTAGATTTTGGAGGAGGAATGGGAACTGCGTACTTTCAAAACAAAGAACGGCTACCTTTAATGGATTGGAATATTGTTGAGCAGAAGAACCTGATTGATTACATGACAAAGGAGATACCTTACAGGTTTGGCTTGTTTACTGACACACAGGATTGTATTTACCAAAAGGATCCTGATGTCGCATTATTTTCTGGTTCTCTGCAGTACATTGAACATCCTTATAAAATTCTGGGTTTAGTTGCCAAAACGGTTGATTATATTATTTTTGATCATACGACATTCATTGACGCAGAAAAGGATCGTCTTACTCGACAAATCATCAATCCAAAAATCTACCCGGCACGCTTTCCTTGTTGGTTTTTTAGCGAAAACAAGATCAAGAATTTTTTATCGCAATATGGCTTTCGATTTGAATCAGAATCTGATACAAAATCCATCAAATTAAAGGGAGTACAAGCCGCTTATAAAGATATGTTTTTTATAAAAACTCGAGTAAAATAAAAACAGCGTCATTTGTGTGATTTTTCAGCTCCCATCGCGGCCAAGTTTATCCTGTAGACCTTATTATCTGCCCGCAGAATATCCAGCACTTGCTTTATCTTAATCTTACCTAATGTTACCTAACTCAAGCGTACGCTTGAGTTAGGTAACATAGGGCAATCGTTATTCGGTAAAAATGGCGTTGAGTCAACCTACCTAGCGGTGTGATTTTTCTCTAGTGAATGGGGTTATAGAAGCCGATTGAAAAGGCCGCCAGTGTTTGCTATGATTACGCGCACTGTCGCATTGAGTCACATAATAAATGTCTCTAATTACGATGAAGGTTACTAAGACTAAAACAAAAAAAAATATCCGGGTACCCTATCTTTTGACCGTTTACGGCAAGGAGGAGATAAAGGCGGTCAATGAAGTTTTGAAAGACCCGACCAAAATCTCAAGCGGGCCAAGGGTGCGCGAATTTGAACAAAAAATCGCGGGGATGTTCGGCAAAAAATTCGGCGTCATGGTCAATTCCGGTTCCTCGGCCAACCTTTTGGCCGTGGACGCGCTTAACATGCCCAAAGGTAGCGAAGTCATCACCCCAATTCTCACTTTTGCCACTACCGTCTCGCCCATCGTGCAGAGGGATTTAGTGCCGGCTTTTGCGGATGTAGAAGAGGGAACTTACCAGATTAATATAAACCAGATTGGCAGTTTGCTTTCCAAAAAGACCAAGGCGCTCATGATCCCGTCTCTCATTGGCAATATGGCCGACCTTTCTAAACTGAAAGCTTTCGCGAAGAAACACAAGCTTTGGTTCATTGAAGATTCCTGCGATGTGCTGGGCGCCAAATTTGCCGGCCGGCCGACCGGAAGCTATTCGGATGTTTCCACCACCAGCTTCTACGCCGCCCACGTTATCACCACCGCGGGCGCGGGCGGCGTGGTGGCCTTTCACGACGGCGCGCTGGCCAAGCGGGCCCTTATCAAAGCCAACTGGGGGAGGGAGTCAACGCTTTTTGGTTTTTACGAAAAATCGGAAGAGCTAAAGAAACGTTTCGCCGGCGCACTCGGGGGCATGCCGTATGACGCCAAATTTATTTTCAGCGAACTGGGCTACAATTTTCAGTCAACGGAAATCAACGCCGCTTTCGGTTTGGAGCAACTCAAACGATTCCCGAAATTTGTCGCCCGCCGCAAACAAAACGCGGCGGCGCTCTTAAAATTTTTCAAACGCTATGAAGCCTTTTTCATTTTGCCGGTAGAACACCCCAAAGCAGAAACTTTCTGGCACGCTTTTCCGCTCACTATCAGAAAAGGCGCCCCATTCACCCGTCTTGAGATTACGAAATATCTTGAGGAAAGAAATATTCAAACCAGGCCGATTTTTACGGGCAACATTTTGAGGCAGCCGGCCTTCCGCCATATAAAAGCCAAGACGTTAAAAGAGGGCTATCCCGTGGCCGACCATATTATGCGCAACGGGTTTCTGATAGGGTGCAATCATGGATTGGGAGAAAAACATATTGCCCATCTGTTCGATTCTTTTGAGCAGTTTCTCAAGAACAAATAAATGCTTAAAAAACAAAGAATTTTGGTTGCCGGCGGGGCCGGCTATGTGGGTTCAAGACTCGTTCCTGCTCTTATTAAAGACGGCCACCAAGTGACGGTTCTTGACTTGTTATGGTTTGGCAATACACTTCCCAAAAAAGTAAAAGTCATCAAAAAGGATATTTTTGATATTGACACAAACACCCTAAAGGGTTTTGACCAGGTGATTTTTTTGGCCGGCCTTTCCAATGACCCGATGGCCGAGTATTCGCCCGCCCAAAATTTTATTTGCAACAGCGCCGCTCCGGCCTATCTCGCTTATATCGCCAAAGTCGCCGGAGTGAAACGTTTTATCTACGCCTGTTCCGGCTCCGTCTACGGCTTCACCGAAGATAAAATTCTTGATGAGAACTCAGTTGCAGAGAGTTCGTTTCCCTACGGCATCTCCAAGAGGAAGGGCGAGTTCGGCGTGATGTATCTTCAGGACGAAACTTTTTCAGTAATCAGTTTGCGCAAAGGCACTATCTCCGGCTGGAGTCCGCGGATGCGCTTTGATCTTATCGTCAACACCATGTACATGAAAGCCCAAACGCTCGGCAAGGTTAGCATAAACAATCCGGCCATTTGGCGGCCGATTCTTGCCATTGAAGACGCGGTGGCGGCTTACCTAAAGGCGGTGGCTACGCCTCTTTCGGTGAGCGGCGTGTTCAATATTTCCTCGGGCAATTTTACCGTTGGCGCCGTGGGAGAAAAAGTCAGAGAACATTTTAAGCAAAAACACGGCCGGTCTTTGGTTGTTGAGGTTAAAAATATTCCCGACAAGCGCAATTATAAAATCTCCACCAAAAAAGCCCAAAAAATTCTCGGTTTCAAACCGACCGGCACCATAGAATCAATTCTTAAGGAATTGGACGAGCGCGTCGGCGCCGATTTCAATTTCGCCGATGAGAAGCACTACAACATTCTGGTGTTCAAGAAAACTTTCAAAAACCGTCGTTCTAAAAATTAAATCAAAGTTTCTTAATATTGAATTACAAAACTCTTGCCAAGAGATTCCCTTTCCACAAGCCTCGGCTCCGGACAAGGCGCGTGGAAGCGGAAAAGGTCTCTTTCCGCGAACAATCCGCATCTTTTAAGGGTATCACCGATACCCAGAAATGGCTTTTAGCCGCTATCGCGGCTAAAAGCCATTGTTGAACATTTTATGTAGCGGGAGGTGACTGAAAAAGAATTTCGTAACTTAGAGTTTCTTAAACCAAAAACAGCCGCAGCCGTAACGCTCAAGGTCGGCTAGTTTCGGGTCGGCATTTCTTATGAGGCCCCCGTCCCGAGCGTCCTCCGGTATGAGCGAGAATTCAACCAGTTTTAACTTTGAGAAATATTCCATAATTTGCCCGTAAGCATATACGCGGTGGGCGTTAAAGACGATTTTCGGTTTGCCTACCGGCGCCACGAAAAGCAAATCGCCTTTCGGAGCGAGCACCCGCATCAGTTCGCCGATGGCTTTGAGGTCGCCGTCCGGGTCCAAGGGCTCGCCGTAGCGGCCGAGGCCGATATGCTCTACGGTGTGCATGCATGAAAGCGATTGGACGCTGCCATCTTTAAACGGCAGAGCGGTCAGGTCGGCCGCCGCCGATTTTAGATTGTCCAACTCCAGAGCGGCTGGCCGGTAATCGTAAAATTCAACGGGGAGAAACGCCGACACGATGACGCCGAAGGTTAAAGTTGAAGATATGTCAGTGTGCGTTTTCGGTTTGGTTTCCGCCAGCACCCGCGCCGCCCACGCCGGATGATAGACGTAATGCCGGTCAAAACCGGTTTGCTTGGTCTTGTCGCCCAAGCAAGGCTTTCGCTCGTTCCAATCCATGGCAAAACGCTCGTTGCCGAACGACTTGAATTTTCGCCAGTTGCTTAAAAACTCCAAATATTTTAGATATTGCCGCATCAATTTTTGCTCAATATTAGCGCCAGTATTTTCGGGTGTTTTCTGGCGAATCTGACGGAGATTCTTTTCAGCTTTTCTCTGAAGGGCACGGTCAGCGCGCCGGTTTTGCCGACGGGCGTATTTTTGAGGCGGATAGGCGAGCGGTCAAGCGTATTATACCAGCTTTTGCTTCCCGCCTCGCTTTTAATGTATAGGGCGTCGCGCGGGTCCAGCAAATCCAAATAAGGCATAATCATTTTGGTGGCCATGAGCGACACCTCGTTTTCTTTTTTTGCTTCGCGGGTGAAAAGGGAATCGGTGCCGTAGCGGTGATAGTAGAAGCTGTTCGGCATGACCGCGAATTTGGCGCCGGCGGCCAGGCATTTTAGAGTGAAGCCCCAAGCCTCGTGCAGGCCCTTGCCGTATTCCCAAACGCCGCCGACGGTTTGCCAAAGGGCTTTGGTGAACATATAATTTCCGCCGGGGCCGGGATTGATGTCGCCCGCCAGAAAATCGGCAAAAGTTAAAACACCCGGGCGGCAAAGCCACTTGTGGGTAATTTTTTTCTTGCCGTTTTTTTCTTCTCGAAAATAGCGGTACTCGGCGAAGCCTGCCATGTCGGCCTTTTCGGCAATCATGCAGGTTTTTAGTTTGGGCACGCTTGCCGGCGCCAAGACATCGTCGGCGTAGAGGTTAAAAATAATTGGATTTTTGGCGGCGGCGTAAGCGATATTTCGGGCCGCCGGACAGCCTCTGTTTTCCTTACTTACGATGATTTCAATGAAGGGGTATTTTTTTCGGAGCTCTTCAAGTATCAGAAGGGTATCGTCGGTCGAGCCGTCATCCACGACGATAAGCTCGTCTCCGGTCCCGAAATTGCCGTTCATGATGGACTCCACCGATTCCGCGACAGTGCCGCCAGCGTTGTACGCTGGCATGCAAAAGCTTATGCGGTCTTCGTTTTTTATTTTAGGACCGATCATTGTTGGTGTTCATGAGTACGTCTTCGAGCTTCTTTTTAGGAAAGACGTCAAGCAGGCTGCCGGGCGTGCAGTTTACGATACTCGCGCCTCTCTTGTCGCAATACCGTTTTAGCTTCTTGTATATTCGCCACAGGTTGACTTGCGATTGCAGGACGAATTCAAAATCCTTGTTCCACTCGTTATAGTTGGCTTGGGTCAAAGCGCTCTTCTTCTCGTCGTAAAAATGCCGAGTTTCGCCGTAGTGGAGAATCCAGTCGTGGTCGGCGCCCACGAGACAGAGGTTTTTCGCTCCCATATAGAGCGCGATATAGAGGGCGGTGTGGGGACTGGTTTGGATGAGCAGCAGTTGTTTGGCGAGGTCAATGGTCATGTTCTCGCTCGGTTCTTTCGTGCCGGTGAGGTAGTAATAGACCCGCTGTTTTTTGAAGAGCCGATATTTATCAACGACCACTTTGTCCGTCAGGCCGATGAAAACTTTCTGGCCCTCGGGCATGTGTTTTTCAGCGTCCTCAAACCACGCTTTATACTGCTCGTAACTGATGGGGGAATGTGAGGCGGTGAAAATGTGATACTCGGGCTTGATGACGTTGAAATCCGGATGCAGGAAAAAATTGCTTACGCTTATACAAAACTCGCCCTCAAGCTTTTTCAGGTCCATCTTGTTGATGGACGGGCCGGTGGCCAGAATAAAACAACGTTTGCCCGGGGCAGAATTTTTGAGCAGTTTGTTCGGTCTTAAAACCTCTCGGTTTTTGTAATAAAACCGCCATTGCTTGAACTTATTCCGCCATGTTTGAAGCCAGCCGCTGGCTTTTGTCAAACTCGGCCCCACCAGAGTATTTTGTTTGAGAGCTTCTTTTATCATCCCGTTAGAGGCAAGTCGCGATCAACCCGCGCTGTGGGTAGTTACTTTTGTTAATAATGATAGGACGGCAACACATAACAGTTCTAGCTTCTTCTTAAACCGTGACCGCGGCCTCTAACGGGATTCATGCCGAAAATATACAGGCCGGTCGCGCCGCTCCACTTTGAATCGTGGCGGAGGGTCAGCACGTGGCTTTTAATCCAGAGCATAAAGTTTTTTATCGCCTTCTCCTTGCGCCTTAGGCCCATGTCGGAGAGCACGTTGGGCAAGCGGTGGCTAAAATCTTTAATGAGTTTAGTACCCTGCGCCCACTCAAAGTCAAAGGTTTTCCAGACGAGTTTCAGGTTGAGAGCCTTTGCCCAGCCCGCAAATTCAATCGGCGTGAGATAGTGAAGGTCGGCGAGCGTAATGGGAGCGTCAAAAAGAAAACGCAAGGTCTGAAGGATGTAGCCGCGCGGATTGGTCCAGTTGGGACTGGTAATGATTATGGAACCTCCCGGGTTTAGATGTTTTTTGAATAATTTGAGGGCGGCCAGCGGTTTATCCATGTGCTCCAATGTGCCGAGCGACATGACAATATCGTATCGGCCTCGGTGATTTTTTACGTCTTCCGTTCGGTATTCAAGATTGGGCGCCGCGTAAGTTCTGCGGGCTTGCCGGATGCCGTCGCGGCTAAAGTCAATGCCCACCACCTTCTTGGCGCCCGAGCGCGCGGCGAGCGCCGCCATGAGCCCGGTGCCGCAGCCGACGTCAAGCACGCTCTTGCCTTGCCACTTGACGGCCTTTCTCACTTCGGCCTCGTCAATCGGCAGGCGAGCCTTTTCCCCGAAGAGCAGTTTCGTGTAGTGCTTTTTCTCACCGCGCCGATAGACCGAATTGTAGAATGCCGCAAGGTCTTTGTTTTTTCTCATAGATTTTACAGACCGTATTTTTTTAATCTTTTAAGGGCCGTAATAAAACCCTCGCCGTTGTAGTGGTGGCCCATCCAGATTTCCGGTGCCATGGTCACGTTTGTTCTAAGAATTTCCGGCATCAATATTTTCCACGGGACATCACCGTCGCCCACTTGAATACCCTCGCCGTCGGTGCCGATGCCGTCCGAGAGGTGAATATGTTTGACCAACGGTTTGAGGGTTTTGAAGAATGCTAACGGATCTTTCTTCGCAAAGGTGCAATACAGTTGAGCGTGGCTGGTGTCGTAACAAAGCGAGTAGCCGTATTTTTTGGCGAATAGATAAATTTCTTCAGCGTCGGTGAATGTGTTTGAGAACCAGGCGCCGCCTTTGTACCACGGGAAGGGCGGCAAGTTCTCTAAAAGAAGCTCAATGCCGGTTTGGTCCAGCTTTTTGAGGCCGTGGCCGAGCCGCGTATACATTTTTGCCCGTTCTTTTTTAGTGGCGAATTGGTTATAGCTCATGCCGCCGGTGTGAAGCGCCACTTTCACTTTTGGCGGCGTTTTCCCGAAATATTTTCTAATCTCACGGACTTTCTTAAGGAAGTCGTTTATGTGTTTGATTGAAGCCCTTACCGTTTCCTTGTCGTCGGAGCAGAAATCCAAAAGTTTGTCGTCCCATAACTCAGGCGCGTGGGCCACGAGCTCAAGCTCTGGATGATTTTTGAAAACCATCGGGTGGCCGAGGTCGTGGGAGCTGAAATGAAATTCCACAAATGAAGGCTTGAGTCCCGAAATCATGTTTTCAAAATCGTGCGGCCGGACAATGAGTCCCCATTTTCGTTTTGAGCTGAAAGCGCGGTCATGCTTTTTCTTACCGAGGTCTTCTTCCGTGAAGTAGCCGTCTTTGGCGATGTCTCTTCTGGCTTTTTGCCCCACCAGTTCGTACAGCTTCTGCGGCGAAAGGCCTTTGGCCGGACTCTTGGCCGCTATCATCTCGCGGGTCAGGGTTTCTCCGGCTTTAACGGCCTTGGCCGCCACCAGGCTTTTGCCGAGAATTTTCCGATTGATGAATTCTCCCATGGTCATGAATTTTTTGTCGCTTTGCAGCGCTTCCTCAATTCGGCGGATGTCGCGGACGAGCCTTATGATGCCGGCTGGCTCGAGCGAGATGGCATGGTCCGGTCCGGTCATTGTCCGGTCAAGGGTGATGTGGCGCTCAATCACTTTGGCCCCCAGGGGGACGGCCGCCATTGAAATGGCCAGTCCGAGCTCATGTCCTGAATAACCGACGACACAATCAAACTTTGCCTTAAGCACCTCTATGAACTTCAGGTTAGCGTCTTTGGCGGCGGCGGGGTAGGCACTGTTGCAGTGAAGGAGAATGTACTCCGCGCCGAGCTTGTTAAGATGCGACACAGTCGCTTCAATTTCTTCAAGCGAGGACATGCCGGTTGAAAGGATCATGGGCTTTTTCTTTGAAGCGACGTATTCGATAAGCTCAAAATTGACTAAGTCGGCCGAGGCGAGTTTGTAGGCGGGCACGTCGAGCTTTTCCAAAATGTCCACGCTCGCGATGTCCCACGGCGTGCAGAGAAACATAATGCCTTTCTCTTTGGCGTAGCGGGCGAGCATCTTGAAATTTTCATCCGACAGGGTGGCTTCGCGGATGAGGGAGAGGATGTACTGCGAAGCGATGTCTTCATGTTTCGTATTGTTAAAGGCCTTATCGGTGTAGAGGGTTTTGAAATCGCGCATCTGGAATTTCACCGCGTCGGCTTTTGCCTCAACGGCCAGGTCAATCAGCTTTTTGGCGAGCTCAATCCGGCCGTTATGATTGATGCCCGCTTCGGCAATGATAAAAGCCGGGTGTCCGTCACCGATTAGCCGGTTGCCGATTTTGATTGTTTTGTTTTTCATCCCGTTAGAAGTTTAGTAACTAATGGAAAGTGATAGTATATTAAAAGTAGCTATTCGTCCAACCCGTTTTCAAAAAAGATACCGGCTGCGCTTCTAACGGGATTCACGCGGCGTGTCATATGTATAACGTTCAAACTTGGAGCGATGTTTCAGAGGCCGCTTTAGGTATGTTCAACACCGCCATTATCCGGTCGCAAAAATAGGCTGGAGAGAATTGTCCGAATCGGCCGGTTTCAAGATACGTCTGTCCAGCGCTAATCATTTTTCGGTATTCTTCTTCGGTGACGCTTTTCAAATATTTCGCCAGGGCGGCGTCGCTCTTGAAACGGCGGCGGTCGACGAACGCTTCCCGGTCAACATAGGTTTCTATATTGGAAGCTCCCCAATAGATCGGCACGGTGCCGGCTTGAATGGTATCAAATATTTTCTCTGTTATATAGCCCTTGGTGCCGGAGAGGTTTTCGTAGCACAGGGCGAATTTATAACGGGACAGCGTCTCCATTTTGTCTTGGCTCACGCCGCGCCAGCAGGCGAACTTGGGTATCAGCGCCGGGAAGTATTTTTGCCAGCGCGAGGTCGGCGTGTGCCACCTCGCACCGAACAGGTCAAAATCGTCAGGGTAGTGCGAATCGAAATAAGCGCTGGTTTTTGCCCTCGCGGAGTACAGTTCGCGCGGCCTTGGATAGTAGCGGTTGGCCGACATGTTGACGAGCAGTTTTTTTTCTTCAAACGGCAAAGGGTTTTTCCGCGGCGGCCTCGTCGGGGTCGGCAGGAAAAATTTAAAAAACTTTTTGTCGTCCACAAGGTCGTCGTCCCAGGTGAAGATGGTTTTAAATTTGTCCCACACCCGAGGGCTGTAGTTTAGCGGGTTGTTCACTTTTCCTTCCCAAAGGATAAGCGCCATTTTATCCCCCATGTTTTTTTGGAGCGCTTCCTCGTAGAGCGGCCGCACCGGCCAGCCGCGGCGGTCTTTGATGCCGAGGATTTTTTTGAAAAATTCTTTGATTCCGTATGCCGGCTGGTCCAACCCGAGGCTTGACGAATCAAAAAATAATATCCAGGCGCAGTCATCCAGGGGGTTGTCGTCCGCCGTCATGAGGTTATAGCCACGTAACGCCAACCGCCGTTTCAGTTCGCGCCACGGCTCGTTCATGCCGTTTTTGTCGGGGCCAAAGATGGCGTTGTGGGCCAGGGATTTGTGCGACACATGAAGAAGGATTTTTTTCATAGCGGTTTTTTCTTTAACGGCAGCGGTTTCCAAATGATGATGGAATAGCCCTCAATAAACTGGCTGCCGATGCGGGTTCTTTTGGCTTCAATGATTTTGATTTTCTTTGCTTTTTCCAATTCTCTCAAATAATCAAGAAAGCCCTCCAGGTAATTTCTTTTTCTGAAGTATTTAATTGACAGGTTGTCAATCAGCCGGTCTTCGTTCAGCAATTCGGCGATCGGTTCAACGTGCAAGCAAAGCGCCGGTTGATTTTGGAGGAGATATGAAACAAAGGCCTTATATTTTATGCCAACTTGTTCCAGCGCCGCTGCGGTATAGATTGCCGAGTGGGCGGCCAGCTTGATTTTTTTGTTCGGCTTGAAAAAATCAAAATTATAACCTTTGATGTTTTTCACTAAATGAGCGTCAGCCATTTGCTTGATGATTCTTTGCGACGATTTCGCCCAATCAAGACCGAAGAGGTTGGCGGACGGATTAACTTCGCGCGCCCTAAGAAGGTTGTGGCCGGTGCCGCAGCCGAACTCGTAGATATTCTCAGATTTTCTCAAGTATTTATCAAAAACGTAATCAAGAATGACATAAAGCATATTTCTTTCGTAATTTGGCGAGGCGGCTCTGATGAACTTTTGGTCTAGCCGGTTAACCGGGTATTTGCCGTGGTAGCGGGGGAATACGGCATCAGCGGTTTTTTCTTTTCGGAGTCGCGTGAGATTTTGTCCCCAGCCTTTTTCCCACTGTTTCAACCGATGCGGCCCTGAATAAACCAAAGACGGGTCAAGCAGGGTGTTGATAATCTTGATGAAAACTTGTTCTTCCTCGCGTGTACTGAGCGGGCAATAGGCCAGCTTGTAGCCGGCGATTTTATGTTTGACGTAGCCGCTCAATTTTTCACGCCAGAGCTTCTCTATCTCTTTGTAGCCTAGACGGACTTTTTTCATTCGCAGTATCATACAGGATTGACGATTGTTTGACAAGTGTTGATAAATATGATAACTTACTATCCAGACAGAAACGGCGGCGCTTTTGCGGGTGCAGAATACGTTTGCTGTAGGGGATAAATTTGAAATCAAAAGAAAGGTTACCGATGAACTACTATGAAAGTTTGGTTGCTAAATTGGCGCCGCTCTATCGTCCGCCCCATGTGATAGGCGGTCATACAGAAGTTCATGTGAGGGGCGTGGAAAAGCTCGGGGAAAAGATTTTGCCGCGCATGAGAGAGGTGGACCCGGCGGAGTATCGGGTCGCGGCATGGCTCCACAATCTTGACCGGTGTCTCGCTCTGGAAGCAGAGATAGCGAGTTCGGGTGGGTTTGCTTCCCACCTTCAATGGTTTCTCCAAGACAGCCCTTTTGATGGAGCCGGTCGGGAGAGAATCATTGATGCTGTCCTTCAACATGGCAAAAAGGATGACGACCCGATGAATGACTCACCGCTCCTAACGGCCATTCGCATCGCCGATAAGTTGGACCGGTTAACGCCGCTCAACATCATGGCCGGCCCCACCGGTAGAAGCGATCTTCCGTCCTATGACGCGGACCAGCCGTTCGGTTACCAGACAAACAAACCGTGCCACCTGAAATTCTTCCTTTGGAACGTTGAGTGGTACGGTATGCTCCCGTACGACTGGGCTCGTGAACTGGTGGACAAGAACTTCTTCCGTCTGTTTCTTTCGTTTCTGCGAGAGCTCGGCCACGATATCGCGGAGCGGCACGGCATTGAGAACAGAATTGAGGACGACATCAGGACGGCTCTAGGTCGCCACTACGAAAAGTGGCGCTGAGCCAGCAGTTTATCCAGAGCGCGCGACTTAGGGTTGCGCGCTTTTTCTTTTCGCCAGTTTTCTCTATTCTCTATTTTCTATTCTCTACTCTACTCTCTATTCTCTACCCTCTATTTTCTAACTTTCGGATAATTTTCCACAAACCAATTAACGGTCTGCTCTATGCCTCCGTCAACCGGAGTAAACTTAAAATCCGGCAGGTACTTTTTCAGTTTCGTTCCGTCCGACGGTTTGCGGAACTGGCCGTCGGGTTTAGAGCCGTCAAAAACGATTTTGCCCGTGAACCCCATTTTTTTGGCGATGACGAGGACGAGGTCGCGTATGGAGGTTTCAATACCGGAGGTAAATATGATCGGCGCTGACTCTTTGTAATTATCAAGCATCCACAGCGCCAGTTTGGCAATGTCATCCGTCAACACCAGTTCGCGCAAAGGTTTGCCGCTGCCCCAGACGACCAGGTCCGTATTATTTTTCTTGGCCAGGTAGCATTTATGGATGAGAGATGGCACCACGTGGCCGTCCGTGAAATTAAAATTATCATTCGGGCCGTAGATGTTTGTGGGAATGGCGATAATGTAATTGCAGCCCCACTCGCTGTTATAGGCGCTGCTTTGCACTTCAAGCATCCTTTTGGCGTAGGCATAGCCGAAATTTGAAGGATGAGGCGGGCCGTTATGCAGGTCTTTTTCGTTGAGCGGGTAGGGGCACTTGTCGGGGAAGACGCAGGTGGACATGAAAGAAATCAGTTTTTTGACGCCGGTCAATCGCGCCGCTTCCAAGACGTTGATGTTTATCATGATGTTGTTGCGGAAGTATTCCCCGGAGTGAATCATGTTGCCGCCGATGCCGCCCACTTGGGCGGCCAGATGAATCACTTTCGCCGGCCGGTGCTTTTTGAAGAGCTTCACGGTTTGGTTAAAATCGGTCAAGTCGCCGTCTTTCCGAGAAAGAAAAACCATATTTGGCAGACCCAATCTTTTAATGGCCGAACCGATAAGGCCGCTGCCTCCCGTGACTAATGTTATAGACATAGATAATAGATGTTAGAAAACAGATAATAGACGGTAGAAATTAGAGAATAGAAAATAGAGATTAGACTTTTTAAGAAATTGCCTTGATAAATTTGTTAAGCATTTTCGTAATTATTAGTTTTCATTTCTTTCTGTGTTCTATTTTCTATTCTCTACTCTCTATTTTCTATTCTCTCATATAAGATTTTTTGCCACTCTACAGTGCGAGAGAGTCCCTCGTCAAGCGGCACATAATCGGTTTTCTTGAATTCATTTTTCACTCTCGTCATATCTAGTTGGGTATCAAGTGGCGCGCCCGCTCCCAAGTTCTCTGATCTTGAAACCGCCGGAAAAACCACCGGCACCTTGAGCAATTTGCCGATTTTCTTCGCTAAGTCAGCAATGGTGATGGTTCCCGCGCCGCCGACATTGTAAATTGGTTCTTTGCCGAAAAGCAGTATCCGCCAGAGAATTTCCACGGCGTCGCTTACATAACAGTAGGTTCTTTTAACCTCACCATGATCCAGGAGCGTTAATTTGCCCCGCAGAGCTTTTTCAATGAAAGCATTGATAACCCGCTTGTCTCCCGGTTTCGTGCCGGGACCGTAGGCTAACGATAGCCGCGCCGATTTTGCGTCAACGGCTTGGGCTCTTTCGGCGTTGACGATGGCCTCTCCGCATCTTTTGCCCTCAATGTAGCAAGCTCTCGGGTGCGCGGTGTTTGTCGTGCCTATCATGTCCTCCCCGTAGGGGGTCGTCTCCAATCCGCTGTAGACTTCGCTGGTGCTCATAAAAAGGAACTTGCCGCCCTTCTTTAATTTTTGAAAGAGAGCGATGGTCACTGTCGTGTTAAGCCCCATGGTTTTTAGGGGATTCTCCAGAAATTTCCCGGGTTGGCCGTAGCCGGCGGCATGGATAATATAATCCGCTTGGGGCAGTGAGGCCATCAGTTTCGCATTGGTCAAATCGCCCTGTACGAAGCCCACATTTTCTCCAAAATAAGAAAGATATTCGGGAAATTTATTTTGCACGACGGCGACGATATCCATCTTCACGCCTTTGTTCCGCAGCTCTCTTAAAGTTGCCAAAAAATACGTGCCAATGAGCCCGGACGCGCCAGTCAAGAGTATGGTTTTGCCGTCAAGTTCGCGAAAATCAATCTTCGGCAAGATTTCCAAAACGTCATTTTTAATTATGGTCGCAAGCTCATTCATTGCAATAATTTTCTCAAGCGGCGGCGGATAGATGAAGCGGTGATTGCCATACGTTCGTCATGCTCTTCCGCCTTGCCGTAGTTGAGAATAAATTTTCGAGGTACTCCCGCCGTTTCAACAACCAGAGGGCGAGGTTTCAGCGCGGCCGTGACTTCGTTCGTTAAACCGCCTTCGTAATAGGGCTCACAGAGTAAAACCTTTGCCGACGGGCAATTGTTTCTCAAGGTCTCTCCGTCAAAAGGAGCGACGGTCGTGTAATAAAGCACCGTCACGTCTTCGCCTTTAGAGGCTTCAAGCGCGCTCTTAAGCGCCGGACCAACGGCGATGACCGTGGCCTGCCTGCCTTTTTTTACCACCTGGGCCTTGCCGAATCTGACCTTATAACTTTCGGCGTTTTCTTTTTCCGAGAGCCGGTAGTATGTCGGGTGGCCGTTGCCGTAGGCTTGCCTGAAAAGAGCGTCAAATTCGGCGGCGGTTCCCGGCACCACTATCTCCATCCCGGGGATATTCTGGAGGAGGCCGACATCCCCCGGGCAGTGGTGTGTTGGGCCGAGGGCGGCGTAATCGTAGGATGCTCCGATGCTGACAAAATTGCCTCCGAGTTTTTGATAGCCGAAGTCGTCTTTCAATTGCTCAAAAGAGCGTTCTACCAAGAAAGTGGCGATGGTGTGGACTACCGGAATAAATCCCGTCATGGCCAATCCCGCCGCCGCGCCTATCGTGGATTGTTCCAAAATTCCTATATTGTAAATTCTCTCGGGGAACTCCTTGAATGATTTTCGAAGAGCGAACACACTGATGTCGCCTAGGAGTACGACAAGACGCTCGTCGCTCGCCAGCAAGCTTTCAGTGGTTTGAACGAATTGTCTTCTCATGCTCATGTTTCAAATGTAAAATGTAAACATCAAAATGGAAAATGACATATTGCAATATTAAAAATTTTGAGAGGTCTTAAATTATTTGATTTTGAATTTTGCATTGTCATTTTAATCTTTGATTTTTTAATTTTCAATTTATCATGACGGGGAAAGTTCTTTTAAGATAATTTCCAGTTCTTCCCTGTTGGGCGCTTTGTGGTGCCAGGCCGGATTGTTTTCCATGATTTTTGAGCCGCGGCCTTTAATTGTCTCGGCGATTACGGCCAAGGGCTTGCCGAGGTGTTTCGTTCTCAAGGCTTTTTCAATCGCTTTGTGGTCGTGGCCGTCTACCGAGACGCTCGTCCAGCCGAAAGCTTCAAACTTAGTCCTAAGGTCTCCGAGGCGAAGCGCCCGGTCGGTGGAATGATTGTAGTCCAGGATAAGCGAGAGGTTGTCCAGCTTGTGGTGGGCCGCCAAGAGCGCCGATTCCCAGACGGCGCCTTCGTTGGCCTCGCCGTCGCCGATAAGCACGAAGACGCGGGAGGGAAAGTGCTTAATCTTGAGCCCTAAAGCGTTGCCTACCGCCATGGGAAAGCCGTGACCCAGAGAGCCAGTGGAGGCTTCGGCGCCCGGCACTTTGTTTCTGTCCGGATGGCCGCCGAGACGGCTTTCAAAATCACAGTATTTTTTCAACCACTCGCCGCTGAAGAAACCCTTTTCGGCCAAAACGGCGTAGAGGGCGAGCGACGCTTGGCCTTTGGACAGAAAGAATCTGTCCCTCCTCGGGTCGTCTGGGCGCTTCGGGTTTATGGCGAGTACCTTGTCGTAGAGGACCCAGAGGATGTCCAAAATGGAAAAATCGCTTCCGAGGTGCCCCTCGCCGGCGTGGAACGACGCCTTGACTATCAAACGTTTTAATTTGTTCAGGTTAGCTTTCATCGGATTGCTTGTTTTGGTCAGAGACTAATTTTAAGGTCCACCGGTTTTTTATGAAAATTTTTCCTTCCGGTTTTTCCGCCGGATGCGCCTGGTTGAAGTACGCCGACGGCCCGACGGTTACGGTTTTTTCTATGGTGTGTTTAGCGAGATAATTCATGACCGAAAAACGATTCAGGCTTAAACTGACGAAATAATTTCCCGGCATCAGCAATTTTTCCGGGAACAGCAAAGTTGCTTGGTATCTGCCCTTGGCGACCCGTTCAAGTTCCGGCTGCCAGTCGGAAGTGAAACTTCTTGTTAGCACGTCGCCAAGGGCGTTTTTTAAGTACACGCCCGCGCGGAAAAGCGAAAGGTTGGCGTGCGCCTCAAAGTCAATTTCAACGGTAAACGGCGTGTCCGCGTCCAAATGGGCCGTACGGATGTTTTTCTGGCTTACCGCGAAATCATGAAGTGTCACTTCGCCTTTAAGTTTCAACGGAAAAAGTTTTTCGTGGCCGGAGCTTTTTTCGTACTCGGCGGCCAGATAATGCCGGATAACGTCTCTCGTCTCGCCCGCTTTGACGATTTTGCCGTGAGACAGAAGAATTGATGTGGGGCAAAGCTTTTCCACCGCTGACATATTGTGGCTGACGAAAAGAATCGTCCGGCCGGCTTTGCCGGTGACCTCTTCCATTTTACCCAAACACTTTTTTTGAAACTCGGCGTCGCCGACGGCCAGCACTTCGTCAACCAGAAGGATGTCGGGTTCAATGTGGGCGGCGATGGAGAAAGCCAGACGGACGTACATGCCGGTGGAATAGCGTTTGACCGGCGTATCAATGAAATCGCCGATGCCGGAGAAATCAACGATGGCGTTAAATTTCTCTCCGATTTCTTTGCGAGTCATGCCCAAGATGGCCCCGTTGAGGAAGACATTTTCGCGGCCCGACAGCTCGGGATGAAAACCGGTGCCCACTTCCAGGAGCGAGGCCACCCGGCCGTTCAGTCTGACTTCCCCTTCGGTCGGCGGGGTGATTCGGGAGAGAATTTTCAGCAGGGTTGACTTGCCGGCGCCGTTAGCCCCGATAATGCCCACCGCTTCGCCTTTTTTGACTGAAAGGTTTATGTTTCGCAACGCCCAAAAAGTTTCCATTCGGTTTGTGCCCATGATGTTTCTGCCGATGCCCGCCAGCGCCGAGAGCGGATGTTTTAATTTTTCCGATATTACGTCGCGCAGCGCTACGTATCCCCGTTTCCTTCCGGTGATGTTATAACGTTTGCCGACGTTTTTTATTTCTATAATGGATAACATACGAAAATTATAAGATACGAAAACTATGCGAATGGCTACGAAATGATACGAAAATTGCGGGGTACGAATTTGCTAATGCAGAAAATGATTATCAATATGGATGATTCTTACGGGTTTTAAAAATTTTTGTCTGAAGTTTGCAAGCATGCCGAGTTTTAAATCGGTTTGTTGAAGATAGTTTTGCACTTGTCTATAATTATCTTTAGTGATAAAACGCGCGGATTTTATCTCTAAAATGATTTTTCCTTCAATAACAAAATCAAGAATGTTTCCGGTGCCGGCTATGGAAACTTCTCTTTCAAATTTTATGCCTTCTCTCAGTAATTTTTCCGCAATAGCATTCCCATACTGTTTTTCTCGAGCGAAACAACCGAGCTCTCTGTGGACTTTGAATAATACGCCATTCAAATCATAAGACAGTTTGGGATATATGACTTGGGGTCCGTACGCGGGCTTATTTTGTTTTTTTGCTTCTGATTCCATGATTTTTTTATTTAAATTTTCGTTGTAATTCGTCATCATTCGCATAATTTTCGTATGTTACACGATGTCCGCGAAATACCGTTCGGTTTTTTTGAAAAAGAAAATGCCAGCGGCCAAAAGCGCCAGGGCGGCCAAGGAGGAAATCGCCAGCGACTGCCAGCCTATCGGTCCCGTGCCCAAGAGCCCCGCCCGGGCGGCTTTGATGACGCCGGTCATGGGATTAAAAGAGAGCAGCCAAGCGTATTTGCCGGCGATGCTTGAGGGGTAAATGACCGGCGTGAGGAAAAGCAGCAGTTGCATGAAGAAAGGCAATACGTAGCGCACATCGCGGTATTTGACGTTTATGGAGGCTAGTATCAATCCCGCGCCCACCGCCGTGGCGGAGGTGATAATCAAGAGAATCGGTATAAGCGCTATCCCGGAGAATCGCGGCGCGTAGCCGTAGTGGAACATGAGGAAGATTAAAGCCAGGCTGGCGAAAAAAAGGTCAACGAATTTGTTGGCGGTGTCGGCCAGCGGCAGAATGATTCGCGGGAAATAAACTTTGGTGACGATGGCGGCATTGCCGATGAGCGAGTTGCTGGTATCGCTCAAGGCGCTCGCGAACAGTTGCCAGAATAAGAGGCCGGTATAGACGAAGATGGGGTAGGGAATGCCGTCCGACGGCACCTTGATCAGTTTTCCGAAGAACACGCTGAACACCACCATGGTCATAAACGGCTGGAAAATGGCCCAGCCGATGCCGACAATGGTTTGTTTGTAGCGCACCTTGATGTCGCGCCAAACGAAAAAGTACAGCAGTTCTTTGTAGCGCCAGATTTCCCTCAAGTCTTCAAGGCTGAAGGTTTTTTTTGGTTTTATTACAGTTACCATACGAAAATTATACGATACGAAAACTATGCGAATAATTACGAATGATTACGAAAATTTAAGAAATGAAAAAGAAATGAAAAGGATATAATATTGGCGGTACTGGTATTTATTTATTTTGTTTATACCACTTATAGGTGGACCGGACACCCTCTTCAAGCGGGATTTGGTGGCGCCAGCCCAGAGCGTGAATTTTTGAGACGTCAAGCCGTTTCCGGGGCATGCCGTCCGGGTTTTTCCCGTCCCAGACGACCCGGCCCTTAAAGCCCACGATTTTTTTTATCAGTTGGGCCAGTGCTTTGATGGAAATATCTTCCCCGGTGCCGACATTTATAATTTCGCTCCGGTTGTAATGCTCCATCAGAAAAACGGCGGCATCGGCGAAATCGTCAACATGGAGAAATTCCCGCCGCGCCACGCCGGTTCCCCAGAGGGTCAATGCTTTTTTGCCGGTTTTTTTCGCTTCATGAAATTTGCGGATGAGCGCCGGCAGAACATGAGAGTTTTTAAGGTCAAAATTGTCATTCGGGCCGTACATATTTGTCGGCATGGCTGAAATAAAATTGGTGCCGTATTCCTCGTTATAGGACTGGCAGCTAATAATGCCGGCGATTTTGGCGATGGCGTATGCCCTGTTGGTCGGTTCCAGCGGACCGGAGAGGAAGTACTCTTCCTTAATCGGTTGCGGCGAGAGGCGGGGATAGATGCATGAACTGCCCAGGAACAGCAATTTTTTGATGCCGCTTACGTAGGAATTCTCTATGACATTTGACTGCACGACCAGATTTTCATGGATAAACTCGGCCGGGTAATTTTTATTTGACATAATGCCCCCCACTTTGGCCGCGGCGAGAAAGACGTACTCCGGCTTTTCTTTTTTAAAAAAATCGGCCACTTTTTTTTGGTCCAAAAGCTCCAGTTCGTCTCGGGTTCTAAGCGTCAGGTTCCCGAAGCCGCGCGCTTTAAGCGCCCGAACGATAGCGGACCCCACCAGCCCGCGGTGACCGGCAACGTAAACTTTTGAATGCTTCTTCATCATTAGGCCTTTTTTATTCCGCCCTTGGCCAGCTCGCTTCGGAGAGTGCTCTCAATGTCCGCGGTCACCATTTCCTTGATGAGTTCGTGGAATTTTATTTTCGGTTTCCAGCCCAGTTCCTTAGAGGCTTTTCGAGGGTCGGCGCGCAGCGAATTGACTTCCGCCGGTCGGAAATAGTTGAGGTCAATCGCCACTAGCACGTCTCCGGTCTTCGCGTCCACGCCTTTTTCATTCTGGCCGGCGCCGCGCCATTTCAGAGTGACGCCGATTTGCTTGAACGCCAGTTCGCACAATTGCCGGACCGAGTGCTGTCTGCCGGTGCCTATGACGTAATCTTTCGGTTTCGGCTGCTGGAGCATCAGGTACATGGCTTCCACGTAGTCTTGGGCGTGGCCCCAGTCGCGGCGGGCTTCCAGGTTGCCGAGGTAGAGTTTGTTTTGAAGCCCCAATTTTATTTTTGCCACCGCCGACGTGATTTTTCGGCTGACGAAGGTTTCGCCGCGCCGCGGGCTTTCGTGGTTGAAGAGAATGCCGTTGACGGCGAAGAGGCCGTAGGATTCGCGGTAGTTGATGGTGGCGTAGTAGGCGGCCGCTTTGGAAACGCCGTAGGGCGACCGGGGAGCGAATTTCGTGTTTTCATTTTGCGGCGGCGGAGCCGAGCCGAACATCTCGCTTGACGACGCTTGGTAAAATTTTACTTTCTTGCCGGTTTGTTTTTGGTAGTCGCGGATGGCTTCAAGGACGCGGAAGACCCCGAGGCCAGTGATATTGCCGGTGTACTCCGCCATGTCAAAGGACACTTTTACGTGCGATTGGGCGGCGAGGTTGTAAATTTCATCCGGTTCAAGGGTAAAAATCAGTTTCTTAATGTTGCTCGCGTCCGACAGGTCGCCGTAGTGGAGAAAAAGTCGGGTGCCGCGAATGTGCGGGTCCTGATAAAGGTGCTCAATCCGGCCGGTATTGAAAGTGGAAACCCGCCGGATGAGCCCGTGCACCTCGTAACCCTTTTTGAGCAGAAGCTCGGTGAGATACGAGCCGTCCTGGCCGGTGATGCCGGTGATGAAAGCGCGTTTAACTTTTTTAGTATTCTTTGTCGCGCGCGCGGTTTTCATTTTAGATTCTTTTTTCATACATTATTTGGTTTCGATGCGAATATACTAATTTACTAATCATACTAATGGGCGTTTTCTCAATTCGCATCATTAGCATGAATTCGTATATTAGCATCGCTACTGCGTCAGCCAGTATAACATGTTCCACCGCGTGAATGTTCTACCAATTTTTGATTTTTCTTACCACCGTTCGTTTGAGTTTTCGGTAGGATTTCGCCGTTTCCCGCTCCAGTTCGGGGGAGAGCATATGCAAAAGTTCTTTGCCGAGAATTCGGTACTGGCCGCCGACTTTGTTGGCGCGAATCAGGCCGCGTTTCAAAAGCCGCTTAATCGTGCTCTCGCTTATTTTAAGAATTTTTTGGGTTTCGGCTGTCGTATAAACAGCCTGTTCCTTGATCTCTTCCATAAAGTTTAAAAGTTGCAAGTTAGAAAGTTTGAAAGTTACAAAGCATGAAAACCTGCGCACTTTTTACTTTCCAACTTTTTTCTTGCGTACTTGTCGCTTTCTAACTTACTATAAGTGTCAAAAGGTGTCAACTCGGTTCACCTGCTTTTCTTTTATAACACGGCGCGCGGGTGTTTTGTTATCGGACACCGATGTGCTATAGTATGTTTATGGCAACCTTACGCTACAAAAATAAGTTGACACACGCGGTTCGCAAGCAGGTGGCGGCGGCTTTTCGGGAACTGTTGAGCGACCCGGATGCGGGGTCTGTGCTTCGTCCCGCATTTGAGTCGCGTCTTCGGAAGTCGGTCAGGTCCGCGGAGGCCGGGCGAGTGAAAGATTTTTCGGAAATTTTTAAGCGATATCGGGTGTAACGACCATGTGGCGATTTCGCTTTTCTTTGGAGGCCGAAACCGATTTTGCCCGCCTTGAGCGGATTATGCAAAAGCGTGTTGCGAAAAAGTTGCGTTACTTTGAAGCTCATTTTGAAGAGACCGTTCCGTCTCCGCTCGGGGGCGCGTGGAATGGTTTTTTCAAACTGCGGGTCGGGGATTGGCGCATTGTGTACGGGGTTCACAATGCGAACGAGCTCATTACTGTGTATGTGATTGACCACCGAAGCCGGATTTATAGAAGAACTCCGCCAAGACTGTAGAGTTTGTTCTGTAAAAAGTACCTGACTCTTTCTCCTCCAGTGTGCGTGCGTTTTGTTTCAAAAAAATACCACAGCTTGTTTTGAGCTGTGGTTGACGGGGCGTGTTCTTTTAAGCCAGAGCGATGAGTGCCGCTCCGAAAGCCATCAGTATTCCGCCGACGAATCTTGAGCGAAAGTTTTCTTTTTCTCCCAGGAAAATGTAGGCGAGAATAATTACCATTGGAATCTGCAAGCGCTTGAGCGTTCCCACATAGGGTGTTATTCCGTGACGGAGAGCGTCACTGGAAAACCAGATTGCTCCGGTGTGGAGGACAATAATTGCAAGCAGGTTCAGTTTTGAGAAATCTGCCGTAGTTTTCTCAACGGTCCATTCACCGTTTCGCCAAGCCGCGAAGAGATTTACGGCGCCCACAATCGCAAAGACGCAACCTCCCACAAAAGCCACGTTCGCCTGCCGATACGCGAGGGCGTCCAGGTTGAGGCTTACGGTTGCGATAAGGGCCGATGCGAATGCCCACTGTATGCCACGGCTTTTTCCGAGCATGAGAAACGGAGCAAGCCAATCTCTCCATGTTCGTACCTCTTTTTTCTTTTCAAGATACGCTTGGATGTTGAGGACGTAAGTCCCCGTGGCAATGACGCTGATGCCGGCCCAACCCAAGCTTGTAGGGATTTCTCCGAGTATGACCATACTCGCAAAAACGATGGTTGCGGGCGTTGTCGCCCCGACCGGCACGACAAGCGAGGCGTCCTCAAGCAGTATCGCTTTGGTGTTCGCGAACTGAATAATGATATTGAGCGCGGCAGTTCCGAGGAGTGCCAGTAGCCAGCCACCCTTTCCCTCAACGCCGCCGGTACACGCCGCTATGAAGAAGAGGAGGATAGACACACTGCCGTTGACCAGTCCGGTGAACAGAGCGGCTCGAGTATTCCAAAACTTCCCATGCCGATTGAACTCTTCTTTTTTGACTATATTGAATATGGCGATGCACAAGGCACCGCCGAGCAATGAGCGCGTAGCCTTGAGTGTCCATAGGTTCCTTTCGGTTGTCAATTTCTAAATTTTAGAATACACTATTTTATTATCTTGTCAATAGCTGGATTCAGTTTCTCATTTGTTATACTTTCCTGATGTTTCAAAGCAAAAAAATTGTCAGTTTGATACCGCTTCGCGGCGGTTCTAAGTCTATACCGCACAAAAATATCAAAGAGATTGCCGGCCGGCCTTTGTGTTTCTGGGCGCTTAAGGCCGCGACGGGTTCAAAATATATTGATGAAGTGTGGGTTTCAACCGAGGACAAAAAAATCAAAGAGGTTGTACTCTCGCTTGGTCTCAATGTCAAAATCATCGACAGGCCGAGTGAGTTGGCGGCGGACAATTCTTCAACCGAGTCGGTGATGCTTCATTTCGCGGAGCATGTGCCTTTTGATATTTTGAATTTGATTCAGGCGACCTCGCCCACTACGACCTCGGAAGATTTGGACAAAGCCATTGAACAATTTTTCGCCGAAGGCGACGATTCGCTTTTGACCGGCGTTTTGTACAAGAAATTTTTCTGGACGGTTGAGGGTAAGGCGCTGAACTATGATTACCTCAAACGGCCGCGGCGGCAGGAGTTTGAAGGGGTGGTTCATGAGAACGGCGCTTTCTATCTCACCAAAAAAGAAATTTTGACGAAAAACAAAAACCGCCTCGGCGGCAAAATCGGCATTTTTCTTCTCTCGGAGGCCAAAGCCGTTGACATTGACGAGCCGGCCGATTGGCCGGTTGCCGAAAAAAATCTTCTGAATCAAATTAAAAGAGAAGAAATTTAAAATGAAAGCCGTTTTAATTAAAAAAGGTGACATCGAGAAAACTCTTTCGGCCAAACCAGTGGCCGGCAAAAATATGCTTGAGCCGTTTCGGAGTTTCGCTTTGGAAAACAAATTGCCCTTATCCATTTTGGAAGACACTACTGTTTCAAATGACGCCGAAGTCCATATGCGGGAAGGGGATTTGTGGTTGTGTCTTGAGGGGGAAGCAGAATTTGTCTGCGGCGGCGCGTTGAAGACAGCGCGCCGCCGCCTCTTGCCAACCGGCGCCGAAAACCCGAACGAGCTTTTCGGTCCGGCCATCTCCGGCGGCCAAACATTTACACTCCACGCTGGCGATTGGCTTTGGATTCCTGCGGGCGAACCGCACCAGCACTCCGCCCATGGCACTGCGCGGCTCGTCATTATAAAAATTTCCACCCAAGAGGGATGATTGCCTGTTTTAGTCGCCGCGTGTTATAGTTACGCTAATGAATATTGACGAGTACAAACCCGCCATTGAGACGGTTGCCCAAAAGTACGGGCTTGATTTTGCGGTTCTTTTCGGTTCGCAGGCGAGAGGCCGGATTCACGGGAAAAGCGACGTTGACATCGCGGTTATCTCGCGCGGCCCTGTTGACCGCGCCCGTCTCGCTATGGACTTGGCTGAAATTTTCAAATGTGGCGATACCGAGGTCGTCAATTTGGCAAACGCGTCTCCGACCCTCATGCACTCCGTTTCCCGAGATGGCAAACTTCTCTATGAAAAAAAACGGGGAGCTTACCTTACCTGGAGAGTGTATGCCGCTAAAATCTGGATGGATACCGAATGGCTTCGACGGCTGCGCGGCCGAAAACTCACCGAATGGTCCGACGCTTACGCTAAAGCGCAATCATAAATCATGAAATACCAAGAAATAGCCGTAAAACTTGACCGGTTGCGCGAGTACTTGAAAGACCTCAAGCCGTATGTTTCTCTTGATACGGAAACAGTTTTGTCCAATAAGGAGAAAGTGCTTTCCGTTGAGAGGCTTTTCCAGCTTGTGGTTGACGAAGCCGCCGATATAAACTCACACATTGCCTATCAGATTTTGGACAAAGTGCCCGAATCTTACCGGTCGTCTTTTCATGTCTTGGGGGAAGGGAAAATATTTGACCCGGCTTTCATAGATGCCATATCGGAATCTGCCCGCATTCGCAATCAGATAGTCCATGATTACGAGAAATTACAAAAGAAAGACGGAGTGGAGGCCGTCAAGAAGTTTTTTCCTCTCTACGAGAAATATCTTGATGTGCTGGTGAAAAAGTTTAAGAGCGACATAGAGAACAGTTAATTTTTAAATAATTATGAACGCCAACAAAATTCTTCGCGTCTCAATTCTCATCGGCATTTTTCTTTTACCCTTCATACCTCTCTTCGTTTCCAACCATCTTTTCTTCCCGTTCATTACCGGCAAAAATTTCGCTTTCAGGATTATCGTGGAGCTTATCACGGGCCTTTGGCTTATTCTCGCTCTCCGGGACAGGACCGCTTTGCCCAAATCGTCGCGCTTGCTCCAGGCCTTCGCCGTGTTTATCGCCGTCCTTTTTATTTCCGACCTCTTAAGTCCGAACGTCTACAAAAGTTTCTGGTCCAACTACGAGCGCATGGAAGGCTGGGTGACCTTGGCGCACCTCTTCGCTCTCTTTGTGGTGCTCTGTTCCGTCATGACCAAGAAACTTTGGGAGTGGCTGTTTCGGGTTTCCATTGGAGTAAGCTTTATCCTCTTTATTTACAGTGCTCTTCAATTGGCGGGCAAGTTGGACATTCACCAGGGCGCTTCGCGCGTTGACGCCACCATCGGCAACTCGGCCTATCTCGGTGGCTACATGCTTTTCCACATCTTTCTGGCTCTGTATTTGCTTTTTGTTTACGTCAGGCAAAATTACGGCACGCGCGCCTGGGGCCTGTTTTGGCCGATTGTTTACGGCTTGGCGGTGCCGGCGGATGTTTTTATCCTTTTTAAGACGGCGACGAGAGGCGCGGAAATCGGCCTCGTCGCCGGCCTTGTTTGTTTTGCCGCCGGCCTGGTATTTTTTGAGAGGCAAAATGAAATTTTACGCCGAACGGGCGCGGGGCTCTTGATAATCGTCGCTTTGCTTGGGGGGTTGTTTGTCCTTGAACGCCGGTCCGATTTCGTGGTTCACAACGAATCGCTTTCCCGGTTGGGTTCGTTCGCGGACCAGTTGCTGACTTTTGACAAAAAGGCGATTTGCGAGGGCGAACTGAAGTCACGCTGTCTTTTGTGGCCGATGTCTTTTCAGGGCGTGAAAGAGAGGCCCATCTTCGGCTGGGGGCAGGAGAGTTTCAACTATGTGTTCAACAAATACTACGACCCCCGCATGTTTAGCCAGGAGCAGTGGTTTGACCGCACCCACAACGTCTTCTTTGACTGGCTGATTGCCGGCGGAATTTTGGGACTGCTTTCTTACCTGTCTTTGTTCGGCTTCGCGCTCTATTATCTTTGGAAGAAAGGCGGGGCTTTTTCCACGCTTGAGAGCAGTCTGCTGACCGGTCTTCTGGTCGGCTATTTCTTCCACAACTTTACGGTCTTTGACAACATCACGAGCTACATTCTTTTTGTCATGGTGCTCTCCTATATCAGCAGCGCCGGCGGCAATGTCTCCGCCGGTCTGGAGCAGAAAATTAAAACCTTGGACGCCGGTCTTAAAAATCGCCTGATTATTCCTTTGATTGCCGTGGCCACGGTTTTCGCGGTGTACAAGGTCAATGTGCCGGCCATTCTGGCGGCGTCCGAACTGATTCAGGCGCTTTCGGGCCAGGCCGGCGGTCCCGCCGTTAATCTGGAGCACTATAAAAAAGCTTTTGCCTACGGGGCCTTGGGCGATTCGGAAATCCGCGAACAGCTGGTGCAGACGACCAGCCAGGCCGCGGGCAATCCAAATGTTGACCCGAAGATGAGAAGCGACTTTTTTGAATTGGCGCGCTCCCAGATGGCCATTCAGCTGCAACGCACTCCCGAGGACGCGCGTTATTTCCTTTTTGCCGGGACATTTTTGGCGAGCTTTGGCGATTTTGACAATGCCATCAAAGCCCTCACCAAAGCCCGCGAGCTGTCGCCCAACAAGCAGACCATTATTTTTTCCTTGGGTTCGGCCTATCTGGGCAAGCAGGATTTCAAGAGCGCCGTGCTCGTTTTTAAGCAGGCCTTTGACCTGGCGCCGTCTTTTGACGACGCCCGTCGGGCTTACGCTCTGGCTCTGGTTTACGACAAGCAACTTAAAGCGGCGGAAGAGATTTTGCAACCTCTAAACCTCGAATCGGTTTTGAACGACCAACGGTTAATCATTGCCTATTTTTCCTCGGGGTTTTACGGCAAAGCTCTTGAAAGCCTCAACTTCCTGATCAAAAAAGAGCCGAACAACCCTCAATATTATTTGAGCCGCGCCGCCGTTGAAGCGGCTCTGGGCAATCGGAGCGCGGCCATAGCCGACCTCAACAAAGCGGCCGCCATCAATCCCGCCGCCAAGGCCCAAGTTGATAAGTATATAGAACAAGTAAAAGCGGGGCAGTCTATCTAATTTTACAAAGGTTCAACTTTTGTAAAAGCATTTTCCGTTTGTCTCTGTTTTTCTGCTTCCAGCACTCAATAAATCTCGGTACTAAGTGAATCTCGGCACTAAATAAATTTTAGCCCACTAACTATAACTAATATCCAACACATTAACTTTTCACTATAGTGAAAAGTTAATGTGTGTTGACAAAATAGAAAGCAGTGTGATAAAATATTTAGCAGTAAGTTTGCTTGGTCTTTGCCAAAAGCGAAAATCAGTTTGAATTAACTCTTAACCAGAAGGGAGGCCAATATGGCTAAGATTCTTGTTGTCACCAAAGACATCGCGGAATTTCAAATCTATCAACCAGTCAAAGAGCTCTTGCGGGCGGCTGGCCATGACGTGACGGTGATTGCCGAAGGTTTGTCGCTTGACAAGTGGCTTGAGGCCGGCGAGGCGGTTTATGGCGGCAGGCCAGACGAAGTTCACCAAGACGCCCAAACCAAATGCCGGTATGACATTGAAGAGCTCAAAGTACTGAAGGAGCTCCAGCCGGACTTGATTCTGACCGGCCTCGGCGCGCCGATTAATCTCGGCGAGCGTTTCGGTCTTGCCGCCAACCTGCGGGGCATCAAGTTGGGTTACGTCATTGACGTCTGGGGTGCCGAGAGCCGCTCTCTGGCAGTGCCCGGCTTCATTTGTACTCTTGACCAGTTTGGCAAGAAGAAGATTGAAACCTACGGCCCGTACCAAAACCTGAACCTGCCGCCGCGCGTTTATGTCACCGGTTCGCCGGCCATGGATCGTCTGGCGCATCTTCAGGGTGATAAGTACGTCTCGGGTGTGGCTAACGTCTACGGTCTGGTGGTATTGCTTGCCGGTCAGGATGAATCAACCACGCCGGTGGTTGAAGGGCTTTTGGAAGCTCTCGGCAGGTTAAACGCCAAAGGGCAACGGGTCATGTTGATTTCCAGGCTTCATCCGAAATTTCTGGCTCGCGCTGACCTTCAGGCCTTATGGCTGGCCGCTTTGGCCAAAGCGCCGTGCGATGTGTTGTGGGTGAAGTCGGACATCGCTACGGCTCGACTCATCAAGAGCGTTCAGATTACGGTCAGTACTTATTCAAATGCCCTCATTGAGGCGGCCATGCTTGGCTCCACGCCAGTCAGTTGGGTGTCCGATATCGGCCGTGAAAAAATGCGCGTTGCCCTCGGCGGTCTGGAACGGTTTCCGCTTGTTGATTACGGTTGCGCCCTTGAGGTCAGCACGGCTGAGGAGTTCCTCGCCATTGAACCCGAGACGCGTGATAAAGTTGCCGAGCGTTGCCGGCAAGTGTTTCCAAACGGCAAAGCCGCCAAGAGGGTGGTTGGGGCCATTAAAGCCGAACTGCGCTGACAATCACGCCACTCGCTTTGTTTCGTTCGCTTCGGCGCGCGGGACTGGGCGAGTGGTTTTTCTTTTATCTCAATCGCTCGGGAGCTTGACCCGGAATTGTGCCACAC
This sequence comes from Candidatus Tayloriibacteriota bacterium, assembly GCA_016188455.1. Lineage (GTDB taxonomy): Bacteria > Patescibacteriota > Minisyncoccia > Phycocordibacterales > SIBU01 > SIBU01. Next base: position 75,881 of record JACPHR010000018.1, read on the forward strand.
CGGGTGTGGCACAGGGGCGGTTTGAAAGTTATCCACTTTTTTCTTGACTTTTTGAGATACTTTTGCTAACATTTCCTGCGTGAGTGATAACCAAAGGGGTTATCTACAAACGAATGTCTGCGTAAGACCCCGCTTCGCGGGGTTTTGCGTTTATTATCCGCCCACGAGTACTCTCGTGGCTTGCGGATAGTAACCCCTGCCTGACGGCAGGCAGGCCGCGCCAATCCCAGGGCGAGCGCGGGTGGCGAATAGCCGCATCCCTTGCCGCGCGAAGCGCGAGCCCCGCCCGTGCCGAACGGTACGTTCGGGCGGGCCGTTTGACCTTTGATGCCGGGGTTTCAAGGGATTTTACCCCTTTCGCTTTTTCATGTACTATGATAAAGAGATTTGCGGCAACGGAGGGCCGACGGTTGCACTCACATAGACATTAGTTTTGGAGCTAGCCCCCGTCGGCCCTTTGTCGCCGCAATTGTAAGGTAAACATACGAAAATACGAATTATACTAAATCTACGAATGGCTCCGAATAAGCCGTTTCATTATGAAGTCGGAAGAACACATTCCGCTTTCGGAACACACCAAACTTAAAATTGGCGGGCTTGTCCGCCTATCTTGTTTACGGTAATTACCATTATGTAGCATATGCTAAATCCAGAGGAAAATATTGAACTGAAAAATTTTACCACTTTCAAGATTGGCGGGCCGGCCCGCTATTTTTTTCGCGTCAGAAATTTGGATGAGGCGCGCGAAGCCTTCGGCTTCGCGCGCCTGAAGCGCCTGCCGCACTTTGTCTTGGGCGGCGGTTCAAACCTTTTGGCAAGCGACGAGGGTTTTCACGGCGTCATTATTAAAAATGAGCTTTTCGGTGTCTCTTTCACCGAAGCGGGCGATGAAGAAGTTGAAGCGGTCGCCGGAGCGGGGGAGAACTGGGACGCTTTCGTGGCCGAGAGCGTCCGGCGCGGCTTCTATGGTTTGGAAAATTTGTCCGGCATCCCGGGGACCGTCGGCGCCGCTCCCATCCAAAACATCGGCGCCTACGGCGCTGAGGTTAAAGACGCGATTGTTTCCGTTGAGGCCATTGACAGCAGGACGGGCGCGCTCAAAGCATTTACCAATGCCGACTGCCGCTTTGCCTATCGAGACAGTTTTTTCAAAACCCCTGAAGGCAAGCCTTTTATCGTTACCGCCGTTCGGTTTCGTTTGAAAAAATCAGGCGTTCTTAATACCGAATATAAAGACCTCAAAAATCACTTCGCGTCGGCGCCAAAAAAAAACAGGGCGCTGACGCTCAAGACAGTACGTCAGGCGGTGCTTGAAATCCGTCGCGGCAAATTTCCCGACCTTGAAACCTGCGGCACCGCCGGCTCGTTTTTCAAAAACCCGATTATTTCTCGGCAACAATTTGACGACCTCAAAAAGCAATTCCCAGACCTGCCCGGTTTCCCCCTAGACGCAGATTCACGCGGATTTCAGGCTGATTCACGCGGAAAAAATACGCCACGAGTTAAAGTTTCTTTAGCTTGGATTTTGGACAACGTTTGCGAACTCAAGGGTTATCAAAAAGGCAGTATGGCGCTTTTTGAGCGCCAGCCGATTGTGGCGGTAAACACCGGCGGGGCAAGCGCCGAAGATGCCAAAAGACTTGCTCAGGAAGTGGCGGCGCGCGTCAAAGAAAAAACCGGTATTGAGGTTGAGTGGGAAGTGGAAAGATTGTAGTATAATACGAAAACTACGCGAATATATGCGAAACGATGCGAAAAAAGCAAAAGAGGTAAATAACCGTAGGCATTTTTATGTTATCGTTACACCTCGGTGAGTTTAAAGTTTCGTATTATTTCGTATATTCGTACAATTCGTATTTTCTTACACTATGTTTATAGACGATATTAAAAGCAGTTTGTACGACCCGCTCTTCTATACCTCGCTCAAGGGGCGGAAGCTTTTTTCTTCGTTTCGTTATTTTTTCTCCCTTGTCGCCCTGCTTGCCGTCGCCCTGGCTTTTGTTTTCGGCGTTGAACTGGCGCCGGCCTTTTCCGCCGAAAATCTGCGGAAACTGGTTGATTTTTATCCCGAGGAGTTGACGATACAAATTAAAAGCGGCGCCATTGCCACCAATGTGTCGGAACCCTACTTCATAAAAGAAAGCGCCGGTTACCGGACGGCAGTCAAATACGGCAATCTTGCCGTGATTGACACCAAAAATGATTTTTCGGTGGCGACGTTCAAGAGTTACGACACGCGATTTTTGATAGGGAAAAATTTTATTGTGACAGCCAAAGGCCCCGACCGGTTTGAGTTCAATGATTTGAGCCGGCTGCCGGATTTTAGCTTGAGCCAGGAGAAGCTCTTTCATTGGTCTGACCTGGTCGCCAAAAATCATTTACTGATTTCATTCGGCCTTTTTGCTCTTCTGTTTTTGGCCTTCTTCGGTTTTTTTATCATAAAACTTTTAGGCCTGCTGATTATCGCCCTGATTATTCTCCTCTTGGCTAAATTGAAACAAGTTTCGCTCTCCTACAAAAATTGTTATCAAATCTCTCTTCACGCCTTGACCTTCCCCCTCACGCTTCAAGCGGTTTTTATTATTGCCGACACGGCCGCGCCGTTTCCGTTTTTCTTCAGTGTGATTTTACTTGCCATCGCCTTTGTCAATATCGTCAATCCGGCGGACTCTTTGCCTAAAAATGCCGCCGCGTAGCGCGTCTATTTTTCTCGCCAGTTGTCCACAGTTTCTTAAAAAAATCGTTGCAATTAGTTTTCAGCGTGCGATAATTAAAACAGCCAATGCAACTTTTTTCCTCCCGCGTTATGGGGAGGTCGGGGAAAATTTGTTGTACGCATTAACAACCTAATTAAAGGCGAGCACCGCGCGGGCGTTTAGAGTCGCTTATTCTCCAATCTCGCCTTATTGTCTTTTAATGAAGAAAAAGAGACGGAAGGCCGCGAAGCGGCGCGGGGGTGGCAAAAAGCGGAAGTCATCTCGCCGCCGCCGATAGCTTGTTTGAAACCCGCCCCGACGTACGTCGGGGCGGGTTTCTGCTTTTCTAGACAGCTTATGAGTGTTATTATAGGGGCCAATGCTCTCTTTTTTGAAAGGCATGTTCAGCGGCAATGAGGCCAAGCTTAAGGCTTTTTTGCCCGTGGTGGCCGAAATCAACGCTTTTGAACCGGCCGTCAAAGCCCTTTCGGATGAAGCGCTCGCGGCCCGCACCGCGTTTTTCAAAAATGAGCTCACCTCCGGCCGGACGGTTGATGAAATTTTGCCGGAAGCTTTTGCCGTCGTCCGCGAAGCGGCGCGCCGCACGCTCGGCCAGCGGCATTTTGACGTCCAGCTTTTGGGCGGCGTCATCTTGCACCAAGGCAACATTGCCGAAATGCGCACCGGAGAAGGCAAAACTTTGGTGGCCACTCTGCCGGCTTATCTGAACGCGCTTCAAGGCAAAGGCGTTCATATAGTCACGGTCAACGATTATCTTTCCCGCCGCGACGCCGCCTGGATGGGACAAATCTACGCCTTTCTGGGATTGTCCGTGGGTGTTATTAATCATGAGAGCAGTTTTTTGTACGACTCAAGCCACGGTAAGAATCAAGAATCAGGAATCAAGAATCAAGAATCGGACGAGAAGAATCGTGATTCCAGATTCATAATTCATGATTCGGAAAAATCAAAAGACAACAAAAAAATAAGCGATGGCAGCGACCTGCTTGATAAAGAGAGAGACATTTTAGGGTCTTTTAAGGTGGTGCACGAATTTCTGCGGCCGTGCAGTCGGCAGGAAGCCTACGCGGCTGACATCACTTACGGCACCAACAACGAGTTCGGTTTTGACTATCTGCGCGACAATATCGCCTATGACGAGCGCGAGCTTCGCCAGCGGGATTTCCATTTTGCTATCGTTGACGAGGTGGATTCCATTTTGATTGACGAAGCCCGGACGCCCCTGATTATTTCGGCGGCTACCGCCGATTCGGAAGACCTCTACGGCCTGTTTGCCAAGATTGCCTCGGCTCTGAAGCGGGACGAGGATTTCAAAGTGGATGAAAAATTGCGCGCCATTACTCTGACCGACTCGGGTATTGAAAAAGCCGAAAAAAAATTGGCCGTCGGCAACATTTACACCGAGAAGGGCATCAAGTACGTCCATCATTTGGAAAACGCGGTCAAGGCCAAAGCGCTTTACGAAAAAGACAAGGCCTACGTGGTGAAAGACGGCGAGGTCGTTATTGTGGACGAGTTTACCGGCCGGCTTCAGCCCGGCCGGCGCTGGAGCGAGGGTCTGCACCAGGCGATTGAAGCCAAAGAAGCCGTGGCGGTGCAAAAGGAGTCGCGGACGATGGCCTCAATCACTTTCCAGAATTATTTCAGGCTTTACAAAAAACTTTCAGGCATGACGGGCACGGCCGCCACCTCGGCCGAGGAGTTTTATAAAGTCTACGGCGCGGACACTCTGGTGGTGCCGACCAACAAACCCGTTGACCGCCGCGACCGCAATGACCAAATTTTCCAAACCGAAGCCGGCAAACTGAAAGCCATCGCCCGCAAAGTCAAAGAATTGCACGGCAAGGGCCAGCCGGTTTTAATCGGCACGGTCTCCATTGAGAAAAACGAATTGCTCGGTGAATATCTGAAGCGCGAAGGAGTGCCGCATGAAATTTTGAACGCTAAAAACCACGAGCGGGAAGGCGAGATTATCGCCCAAGCCGGGCGTAAAAGCGCGGTGACCATTGCCACCAACATGGCGGGCCGCGGCGTTGACATCAAGCTCGGCGGCAACCCGGCTTCGCCCGACGAAGCGCGTTTTGTGCGCGAAGTCGGGGGACTCTTCGTTTTAGGCACCGAGCGGCACGAAGCGCGGCGCATTGACAATCAATTGCGCGGCCGCTCCGGCCGCCAAGGCGACCCGGGCGAGACGCAGTTTTTCGTCTCGCTTGAGGACACCTTGATGCGGGTATTTGCTTCGGACACCATTAAGAACATGATGGGGCGCTTCGGCATTGCCGAAGACCAAGCCATTGAAAACCGTTTGATTACCCGCTCATTGGAAACGGCTCAGACCAAAATTGAAGGCTTCAACTTTGACGCCCGCAAGCATGTTTTGGAATACGACGATGTGCTCAACCACCAGCGGACCATCATTTACGGCCGGCGCCGCAATATTCTGCGGGGTAGCGTTGCCGAGCTGGAACAGACGCTTTTTGAAATGGCGGGAGGGGACGAGTCGCTGGCCAAAGGGGTGAGCGATAAAAAGCAAGCCATTGGCGATGAAGAATTTTTCCGCCATTTGCGCCGCCTGATGCTTCAGGCCTTGGACACCTTTTGGATTGAACATTTGGAAGTGATGGATTACATGCGGGGGTCGGTCAATCTCCGGGCTTACGGCCAGCGCGACCCTCTGGTTGAGTACAAAAAGGAAGGCCTGCGGCTTTTTAAGGAAATGGAAGCCGCCGCCGCCGACCAGATTGTCCGGCTGATCCCGACTGTCGGCGGCGCGACCGCGGCGGTCGCGCCGCTTGAGGCTGAGCGTCGCCGTCTCGCCGAAGTCCACGAGCAAGCCCAGACTATCGGCCATCGGCTCGACGAAGTAGGCCTTAGGCCAGACGCAGTCGGTTCGGGCGATTTGGAATCAAACCGCCAACACCACGGTACCCAAGGTTCGACCTTAAATCCGGAGAAAGGTCGAACCTTTGCAAAGGTAAAAGTTGGGAGAAACGACCCCTGCCCCTGCGGAGCGGTTAATGCCACTAGCGGTAAAATTTACAAATACAAACATTGCGGTCTGATTGCGGCGCCGCATCATCGTCGTTAGTAACGGAGTCCGTCCGTGGCTTCAGCTCGGAGGGTGGGAGCGGAAAGGAGCATAAGAAGCATCAATGGGAAGCAAATTAAAATTCGGCATATACGAACATTTCAAAGGCAAACACTATGAGGTGATTGGTACTGCCTTGCACAGCGAAACTCTTGAAGAGCTCGTGGTTTATCGTGCTCTCTACGGCGAGGGCGGTCTTTGGGTCCGCCCGCTTGAAATGTTTTTGGAGACAGTTGAGTTTCAAGGGAAGAGAGTGTCGAGATTTTGCCGCATAGAGCATGTAGAGATAGAGCAATAATCTATTCTGAAATTCTTGAGAATGCTAGAATAGATTTTGCAAATTTTTGTAAGGTAGCGGAATTACGCTCTTGAAATTATGAAATATAACTTTTATAAGGTTGGCGGCGTTCTATTAGCCGATAGAAAACTTCTGGTATGCCGGTCCAAAGGATAAAGAGTTTTTTATTGCTCCGGGCGGTAAAGTTGAAAAAAAGGAAAATCCGCGCCAGGCCCTTAAAAGGGAATTGCGGGAGGAACTTGGTATTTCGGTTTCTGAAGAATCGTTGGAATTTTTCTATACTTTCTATGCCAGCGCGGCGGGGGAAGAGAGAAAAACTTTGCGCATGGATGTTTTTTTAGTTAAAGATTGGAAAGGTGACCCACGGGCTGCAAGTGAGATAGAGGAAATTGCCTGGGTGAATAGCTTTTTTCCGGAAACCATGAAGATAGGTTCCATATTCAAAAACGAGGTGATTCCTCGGCTGAAGAAACTTAATTTGATAGATTGATTTGTACGCCACTTTGATGTAGCAGTCAGTCAAAGATGCCGAGATTATATTGGGCATTTTTGTCAATTTCCAAAAAAATAACAATGTGTTATCATACAAATATGATAAGCCAATTTATAGAAAAAAAGCTCAAAATCGCGCGTTATAAACACCTCAAAGACGGAAACTATTTTGCCGAAATTCCCGGGTTGCGGGGCGTGTGGGCAAATGCCAAGAATGTGGAAGATTGCAGAAGGGAATTGCAAGAGGTTTTGGAAGACTGGCTTTTGTTAAAAGTGCAAGACCGAGAAACAATTCCCGGGTTTCAGTTTAAAGTTGCTCGACGCGAATTGCGACATGCCTAAAAACATATCTTGGCGAAAACTGGTTCAAAAATTCAGAGTACTCGGTTTTGCGGGACCGTACTCCGGCGGTCGGCATTTGTTTATGGTGAAAGGTGAGTTGAAAGTGCGCATTCCCAATCCGCACCGGAGCGATATTTCTCGGTATCTTCTCGCTGAAATTTTACGGCAAGCTGGTATTTCAAATGATGAATGGGAGAATTTATGATGCAATTATGAAAAAAATTAACAAGAAAATTTTGGTCACCGGCGGGGCGGGGTTCATCGGGTCCAACCTCATTGAGCAGTTGGTCAAAGACCCGAGCAACGAGGTGTATTCGCTTGACAATTATTCCACCGGCTCAAAAAAGAATCACATCTCGGGCGCGACTTACATAGAAGGCGACACGTGCGACATAGCGAAATTGGTGAGCGTCAAACCCGACCTGATATTTCACCTCGGCGAATACGCCCGGGTGGAGAAAAGTTTTGAGGACATGCCGTTGGTTTGGCATTCCAATAAAGACGGCACCTTCGCGGTGCTTGAGTTTGCCCGCGCGCGCAAGTCAAAATTAGTTTATGCCGGCTCAAGCACCAAGTTCGGCCTGTCTGCCCCGCATGGCGGGGCGCAGGCGGGCGACGGGGGACTGGGCCGCGACCAAAGCCCCTACGCCTGGACGAAGGCGAGCAATACCGAACTGGTAAAAAATTACGGTCTGTGGTTTGGACTGCCATACGCGGTAACCTATTTTTATAACGTCTACGGTCCCCGCGAGATTTCGCGGGGCGGCTTCGCCACTGTCATCGGCATTTTCAAGGAAAAAATAAAATCAGGGAAGCCGTTGCCGGTTGTTTCTCCCGGAACGCAAACTCGGATTTTTACCCATGTTGACGACATCGTGCGCGGACTTGTTTTGGTCGGCGAGAAAGGCGCAGGCGATGATTACGGTTTGGGCGCGGAAGAGGAGTATAGCATTTTAGATATTGCCAAGCTTTTTGGAGGCGAGATTATGATGCTCCCGTCCCGCGCGGGCAACCGCATGAATTCCACGATTGACCTTTCCCGTTCTCGCGACGAGCTCGGCTGGCAGGCGCAGAAAAGTATCAGAAAATATATTGAGGAATTTTTGAGATAAACATACGAAATTACGAATTATACCAATATACGAATGGCTGCGAATAAAACCCCACAGAAATTCTTAAAATCACTGCGCGTTATTAGTATTGACCATTAAGTTTGTGTTGCACTTTCGTTGCCATTCATATAATTCGCATAATTTTCGTATGTTACCAATCATTGAAGTAAAAAATCTCGCCAAAACCTTCGGCCAAACGCCGGCGGTCAGAGGTATTTCTTTTGATGTTTATGAAGGCGAGATTTGCGGCTTATTGGGGCCAAACGGGGCGGGCAAGACGACGACCATCCAGATGATTCTTGACCTTATCACGCCGACCTCGGGCGAGATAAAAATTTTCGGCAAGGAAATGAAACATCATCGCGAAGCGATACTTTCCCGGGTCAACTTTTCCTCCCCCTACGTATCGCTGCCGGGCAACCTCACCGCCTGGGAAAATCTGGCGACCTTCGCCCGCCTCTACGGCGTCAGGGACGTGCGCGGCACCATCGGGTCTTTGGCGGACTTTTTTGAGATTCGGTCTCTGCTGCCCAAGATGACGGCCTCGCTTTCCACCGGCCAGCTCACCAGGCTCAACCTCACCAAGGCGCTGCTCAATAACCCCAAACTGCTCCTGTTAGACGAACCGACCTCTTCGCTTGACCCCGATATAGCCGACCGCACAAGGCAGATGCTCCTTAAAATCCGCGATGAGCGCAAGGTAACGATGCTATACACTTCGCACAACATGGCCGAGGTGGAGGAAATTTGCGACCGGGTTATTTTTATTCAGCGCGGCAGGCTTAAAGACGCAGGTTCCCCGGCCGAGCTCATAGCCAAATACGGACGCAAGGACCTAAACGACGTGTTTTTGGCCATTGCCAGAGGAACATAAATAAAAATTGAAAAATTAAAATGGAAAATTACAATTTAAAATTAAAAATTATCCAATCCTACTCATTTTACATTTTAGACTGTCATTTTAATTTTTAATATCTACATTTTCATTTATTTTATGAAATTATCCAGAATCAACGGTCTCATCATGCGGCATCTTTATCTCTACAAGCGGAGCGTGCCTCGGCTTATGGATATTTTTTATTGGCCGGTGATGGAGCTATTGCTCTGGGGTTTTATCAGCTCCTTCATAGAGAAACTCAGTCTCAAGGGTTTCAACGCGGTGACGGTATTGCTCGGGGCGGTGATTTTTTGGGATTTTCTGTCGCAATCCCAACGGGCCGTGTCGGTGGCCTTTCTGGAGGAGGTTTGGGAAAAGAATTTTCTCAATATTTTCGTTACTCCGCTTCGGGTGGGTGAATTTATCGCTTCCACCTTCATACTCGCGGCGATACGGATTGTGCTGGTGGGCGTTGTCATGACGGGTATAGCCTTTTTCTTTTACCATTTCAACCTCTTCATTTTCGGCTTTACGCTTATCCCTTTCATGCTCAACCTTCTCCTGTTTGGCGCGGTCTTGGGATTGTTCACCACCGCCATCATCCTTAGATACGGCAGCTCAGCCCAAGTGTTAGCCTTTGGTTTTATCATGTTGCTTCAGCCGTTTACGGCCGTTTTTTATCCGGTCTCCGCCCTGCCGCCGATTCTCCAAAAGCTCGCTTACTTTTTCCCTTCAACCTATGTTTTTGAAGGCATGCGGGGAGTGATTGCCACGGGCGGTTTCTCCTACCCGCTTTTTTGGGGAGGCATCGCCGCAAACGCGTTGTACGCCGTTGTCATCACTTGGTTTTTTTACCGGATGTTCGCTTACGTCAAACGCGCCGGCAAACTTCTCAAGCTTGATTAGAGATAAACATACCAATATACTAATGATACGAATGGCTACGAATCATGACTATGAAAAAAAAGACCAAGAAAAATGATACAAAAATTCCAATCAAAAAAAAGCCGATTGTGGTGGCTGTCTCCGGCGGTTTTGACCCTTTGCATATTGGGCACGTTAGAATGTTTAACGAGGCCAAAAAGCTCGGCGGCAAGCTGGTGGTGATTCTCAATAACGACCACTGGCTCCGCCAAAAGAAAGGCTCGGTGTTTATGCCGGAAGCCGAGCGCCGGGAAATTATTGAAGCCCTTCGGGCCGTTGACGAGGTGGTTCTTACCTCTCATCCGGAAAAACCGGAAGACATGAGCGTCTGCCGAGAACTGAAAATTGTCCGACCGGACATTTTCGCCCAAGGCGGCGACCGCAACGTGGCCAATATCCCGCCATGCGAAGTGGCCCTTCAGCGGGAGCTCGGTTTCCTGGTGGTGGAGAATGTCGGCCGCGGCGGCAAAGTCCAATCAAGTTCATGGCTGCTTAAGCGCTATAAGGAAGGCAAGGAAGAACGGGCTTGATTATTTTGTGGTAGAATAACGCCATGGCAAAAATAATTAAATTTTTCGATAAACTGGAAGACAGGACCCGCGAACATTTGAGCCGGGTGCCGATTATCTATGCCGTCATTGGCGGCATTGCCATCGTGCTTTTTTGGCGGGGCATTTGGGATTTGGCCGATGTCTTGGCCGGTCTGGGTGGTTTATGGGCTTTTGTCTTTCACCCATTTGTCTCACTTTTTTTGAGCGCCATCGTGCTTTTGGTCGGCGGCCTTTTTGTTTCGTTTTTTATCGGCGATAGGATTATCATGTCAGGGTTGAAACATGAGAAGAAAGTTGAAGAAAAGACGGAGGCCGAAGTCCGAGAGGAGGAAGCCATGCTCGCCGCGCTCCACGTCAAGCTTGATCATCTGACTCAAGAGGTTGAAGCATTAAAATCTTTGCTTAAAAAGTAGGTTACTATCAAAGCGAGAGCGCGCTGACCGCGACTTGCTTCTAAAAAGGGATGACCAATTATAAATTGCAAATCAGTTTCTTTACGGTTCTTATCACCGGAGCGGTATTTTTGAGCTTTTTCGTTTTGAAACCTTATCTTTCAGCTTTGTTCATCGCTATTATTTTGCGCATTGTGTTTGATTCTTTCCACGCGAGAGCCCTGAGTTTTTCGGGCGGCCGAGAGACTGTCGCCGCGCTGCTTTCGGTCGCGGCAGTGATTATTCTTACCATTGTCCCCTTTGTTTTAATCGGTTTTTTCCTTTTTGATGACGCTCGGAGTCTTTATGTCAAAATTATCGCCGGCCAGTTTGACGCCGATTTCATTGAACACCTGACGGCCCCCATCTATACTTTTTTGCAACAGTTCATTCCGGGATTTTCTTTTGACATACTCCATTATGTTAAACAGGGATTGGGTCTTATGCTTGGCAATATCGGTTCAATTTTTTCAAGCTTGGTGAATTTTATATTTCAATTTACCCTGATGATTCTCGCTCTCTTTTATCTTTTCCGCGACGGCAGCCGTTTCAGACAACATGTTATTTTTCTTTCGCCGCTCTCAGACAGATATGACGAAAACATTTTAACCAAGCTGGCAAAGGCCGTCAAATCGGTTCTGATGGGTTCACTTCTGATTTCCTGCATTCAAGGAATCTTGGCGGCTGTTGGTTTTTTAATTTTCAGTGTCCCAAACCCGATATTCTGGGGCGCCATTACCGCCGTGGCCGCTCTTGTGCCGACCTTCGGCACGGCTCTCGTTATCGTACCGGCGGTTATTTTCCTTTTCTGGAGCGGCGCGGCGGCCGCCGCTTTTGGTCTAATCGTGTGGAGTGCCGTAGTTGTCGGGCTCGTTGATAATTTAATCGCTCCGCATCTTATGGCCCGAGGCATCAAGATTCATCCGTTTATCATACTGCTCTCGGTCCTCGGCGGGCTGTGGTTTTTTGGGCCGATTGGTTTTCTGGCCGGACCAGTGGTTATTACCCTTCTCCTTACTCTGCTTGACATGTATCCGACAATAATCGCTGGCGCTTCCATTTCGCCAAAATGACGTCCTTCTCGGTTTCCCTCGGCGCTTTTTTAAGTTGCTCCAAAATGTAGTATAGTGGGGGCATGGATAAGAAAGTGGTTATTGTGACCCATGACGGCATGTTCCACGCGGATGACGTGTTTGCCGTGGCCGCCCTTTTGTGTTTGCTTGACACGGCGCCGGTTCTTGCCACTATTGTCCGCACGCGAGACGAGGATATCATCCGCAAAGCGGATTTTGTGGTTGATGTCGGCGCTGTCTACGATGCGGAAAAAAATCGTTTTGACCATCATCAAGCGGGCGGCGCGGGCAAAAGGCCGAATGGCCTGCCTGCGCAGGCGGGTATTCCTTACGCCGCCTTCGGTTTGGTCTGGCGGAAGTTTGGCCAAACCATAGCCCTGTCTGAAGCCGTCGCCGAGATTGTTGACCAAAATCTGGCCGCGCCAATCGACGCTGGCGACAACGGCGTGGACATTTACAAAAAAACTTTTGCCGATGTTGGTCCGTATCTTGTGGACGGCTATCTTCACAATATCCGCCCGACTTGGCAGGAGGGGACAGGGATGCTTGACGAGCGTTTTCTGGAAGCGGTCGGCGCGGCGCGGCAGGTTTTGAAGCGTGAAATCGCTCACGCCGCGGCGCGGGCGGCCGCGACAGCTTTAGTGCGCCAAGCCTACGATTTGGCGGCGGATAAACGGCTTATCGCGCTTGACGCCTTTTATCCGCACGAAAAAATTTTGGCCGAATACCCCGAGCCCTTGTTCGTCATTTTCCCAAAACCTGACGGCGTGTGGAATGTCAAAGCCATTCGCGATGATACCGCTTCGTTTAAAAACAGAAAAGATTTGCCGGCAGATTGGGCGGGCAAGCGCGATAGGGAGTTGGCGGAACTCACCGGTGTGCCCGACGCGCTTTTTTGCCACAACGGCCGCTTCATGGCCGTCGCTCGTTCGAGAGAAGGAGCAATCGCTTTAGCTCAAAAAGCACTGCAGAGCTAAAGCGAAATTCCAAATCCCAAACCACAAATTACAAACAAATTCAAAATTCAAATGGAAGAAAACCCAAAAGCTTCTTAGTTTTGAATTTGCAACTTGTACATTGTTTGTGACTTGGGATTTGTAATTTGTGATTTATAAAATGAAATGGCTTTTATTGACGAACTGAAAATTCACATGAAGGCGGGCAACGGCGGCCGCGGCATTGTTTCTTGGCTTCATGAAAAAGGTAAAGAATATGGTGGACCGGCTGGCGGCGACGGCGGCAAGGGCGGCGATGTTTATGTAAGAGCTGTCCGTGACATCGGCATTCTGGCAAAATATCGGCACGAGAAAGAATTCCGGGCCGAAAACGGTGAAGGCGGCAAGAGTAAGAGCATGCACGGCAGAAATGGCGATGATTTGGAAATTCTTTTGCCCGTAGGTTCGCTTGTCACCAATCTCTCCGCCAAGAAAAACATTGAGCTTTTGAAAGAGGGCGAGCGCGTTCTGCTTCTCAAAGGCGGCCGCGGCGGTTACGGCAACGAGCATTTCAAGGGTTCAAAAAATATCCGTCCCTACGAGTGGACCCCGGGCAAGCGCGGGGAAGAGGCGGATTTTTTCATTGAGCTTCGTCTGGTGGCCGACGCCGGGCTTATCGGCTTGCCAAATGCCGGCAAGTCGTCGCTTTTAAACGAGCTTTCAAACGCTAACGCCAAAGTCGGCAGTTATCAGTTTACGACAGTTGAGCCGAACCTCGGGGATTTTTACGGTTATATTCTGGCGGACATCCCGGGACTCATTGAGGGAGCATCTGTCGGTAAGGGCCTGGGCCACAAATTCTTGCGCCATATTGAGCGGACAAAGATTCTTTTGCATTGCCTGTCGCTTGAAAACGAGGACGTGCTTGGCGCTTACAAAACTGTCCGCGCCGAACTCAAGGCTCACAATCTCGCCCTTATCGAAAAGCCCGAAGCTATTATTTTGACCAAGACTGACGTGGCTTTCTTGGCTGAGGTCGCAAAAAAACGCAAACAACTTTCAAAAAAGTGCCCAAACATTTTTTCCGTTTCCATCATTGACGACGGTTCTCTCAAAAAATTCAAGAAAAACCTCGCCAGCCTCTTAAAAAAGCATTCAGCATAAAATCTAAAATACTCAACATAAACCATGGTAATTAGTGGGAAAAGTAACCAAAATACATTCAGCATAAAATACGGGATAAATAAACAGAACAAATACCAACCAATACCAACCAATACCAATCAATACCAACCAATACCAATCAATACCAACCAATACCAACCAATACCAAACGTACAAATATCAAACGCACAAATATCATATCAAATGTATATTATAGCTTTTACCCGCTATAGCGGGTAAAAGCTATAATATGTAATATGTTCTGAATATGTCTGAATATGTTTTGTTTTACCGATTAAGCCGACCGCTATGTGAGCTTAAAGCTTTTTTTGAGATCAAGTTCATTGTCGATTGTCTCGGCTAAGATAAATCTGACATGTTTTCTCACATTGTAGAATTCTATTATAAAGTCTATCTCTTTTTTACACTCATGCGGGTAAATAAATAGAGATTTTTGAAATTCATGCATACCAATTTTTTTAAGATGGTAACGGATGGCATCCCGGACTTTTTTGATTTTCTCCGGTATATCAAATGTAACGAGTCTCCATTTTCCGTCCCAAACTTTTGTTTTTGTCAGCAGCATGGTATCCAGGTTGTAAGTAAGGGCGAGTTCTTTGCCGGTCTCGCTTAGAATCATGGTAAGAGAACCATCGCGATTATATTTTTCCTTGATAAGTTTGGATTTGTAGAGTTTTTGAATTGAACGCTCTAATTCACTTTTTGATATCCATTCCCATTCTTTTTTCATTTCACTAAGGATTCTGAAATATTGACGAGGAGACCGCGTTAGCCCCAAAGCTA
>JACPHR010000003.1 GCA_016188455.1 Candidatus Tayloriibacteriota bacterium
AAGCTGGCGGACATGGTGGTCGTCGGAGACCGCGTCCTCGGCGACTGGCTTGTCGTCAAAAACCATAAACCGGATGTTATCGCTCTCGGATACGACCAACAGGAACTGGCCGAAGCCTTAAACCAATTTTTCGGAGAAAACGGGCTTGGGCCGAAATGTGTTTTTATAAAACCCTACTCGGATAGCTCTCTCCACTCCACTAAACTTAGAAGGAGAGTGATATAATGATTATGATGTCAGATATCAACACATCTACGTTTTTTTTGTTAAACGGCTTGGCCGGCCAGTCAATGCTCCTTGATCGGTTAATCGTTTTTTTGGCGGTCTATCTGGTCTACATCATTGCCGCGGTTTTTATTTTAGGAATTATTTTTTGGCGCGCGTCCCGCTCCGAAAAGATTAAGACAGCCGCCATAGCTTTAATAAGCGTGGCGGTTAGCCGAGGAATTTTCGTGGAGGCTATTCGCTTTTTTTACCACCATCCCCGCCCGTTTGCGGCGCTCCCGGGAGCGCGCCAGCTTTTCCCCGAAACGGGTTACTCTTTCCCTTCGGGACACACCGCCTTTTTTTTCGCCCTTTCCGCCGTTGTTTATCACTATCACAAAAAGGCCGGTGTCACTTTTTTTGTCCTAAGCGCGATTATGGGTCTGGCGCGAATCGCTGCCGGAGTTCACTACCCTTTTGATATTATCGGCGGCGCGCTCATTGGGTGGCTCGTAGGATTTGGAATTTGCGCCCTAGCAAAGCGTTTTAGCGTCAAGGATGTGCAATAGTGTAGGCATTATCCGCGTGGTATAATATTGTTGTATGAAAAAATTCGGCATAACTTTGTGCTTAGGAATACTCGCGCTTCTTTCCCCTGCTCTCACAAGCGCCGCGGATACGCCCGCAATAGTTTCTTTTAACGTCCCGACCAGTCTTGAATCAGGACAAGTTGCCAGTTTTGCCTGGACCATAAACGGCGGGGGGCATTCGTTTATAATCTTTTGCTCCCAAGGCATCAAGCTCAAATATGTTTCCACTAATAAAACTTTTCCGTGCGACGTAAAAACTGCCATAAGCCCCGCCGCCTCTGATGGTATTTCCCTTATTGTCGCCAATGTCAGCGGTAACCCGAGAATTTTAACCGTGCGGCTTATTCCAAAAGACGGCAGCGGCGTTGAGTATCTTGCCGGAGCCAGCGAAGTTCCAATATATGTCAATCCTTCCCGCCAACCGATTACGATTTTTTACACCAACGCGACGACAACCGTTTCCGGCGCGGCGACCACTTTTTATTGGACTACCCTATACCTTGACGGCGTTAATCTCAGAATCGCTTGCAATGATATGATTACGGCCACCTCATCAACCTACGGCGTCGGCGTCTTGCCCTGCGGCCGAACCATTTTCCCTGCCGACCTGCCCGGCTCCGGGTCGGTTACTGTTAAATTTAAAAACGTTTCTCCAACGGAAATTCCTCTTGATGTCACGCTCTTTCCGGCTATGTCGCCCGGCGTCTACGACGGCACTCGTGCCTTGACCATAAATCTTTTGGTCGCCTCGGACGCCCAAAAGCCGATTGCTCTTTCCTACTTTACGGCTTCCCGCCAAAAAATCTTTTCCGGCGATTCGGTTTCTTTTTCCTGGTCCTTTCTAAACGGCTCCGGTGTGAATCTGAAACTGTCTTGCGCCCCCTCTGTCACCTACAGTTCTTTCACCGCCGCCACAACCACCTCATTGCCTTGCGACACCTACGGGTGGCCAAACCCGTTAAGCCCGACAGGCTCAACTTCCGTTACTTTTTCTAACTCTGGAACATCTGGCCAAACCTCCACCATCTCCATTTTTCCGCAACGTAAGGACCTGACCTACGACGGCAGCCAAGTCGCCAGCGTCAAAATCAACGTGGAGCCTGCGGCAAAAGTCGCCCCGCCGTCAGCCCCGTCCGCCGTGGCGTCGACACCGGCAGTTTCAACTTCAAGTCCTACCGCCGGTTTTCTTGGAGCAGCCACAACAAAACCCGCCGGCGCCCCCATTAGTCTTGGCGGTAAAAACATTTTTAAGCGGCCGCTTGACATCGGCTCGCGGGGCGACGACGTAAGGCTCCTTCAAATTTTCCTGGCTAAGGACAAGAGTGTCTATCCTGAAGGCTACGCCACCGGCTATTTCGGTCCAATCACCGCCCGAGCCGTTGGCCGATTCCAGCTTAAATACGGCCTGGTCAAATCGTCCCGAGAATCGGGCTACGGATTCGTCGGGCCGAAAACCCGGACGCTCTTAAATTCGCTCCAGTAAACCCCCACACCAATCCGCCATGGCGGATTGGTGTGGGGGTAAAAAGTTACGCAGCGTTTAATTTTTGCGTTGCAAGGCGGAATGTTTTAATGACATCGCGCGCCATATAGAAAAGCACTATCAGAGTACCGATGGCGATAGCCTGAATGGCAAATCTTGTGTTGAGAAAGGCGGCGGTTAAAAACCGAAGGACTTTCGGCAGTTCCAGAAAGCTCGGCATATTGCGCAAAACATTCGGCACCGAAACAAAAAAACCGGCGGCCGCCACAAGCGAGGCCAGCAAGGCGATTTTGGGGACAAAAACCCGCGGCAGGCTTTTGACGCCGTAAATAAAGCGCACGCGCCGCATGATGTTTTCTTTTAAAATGATTTCTTGTCTGTTCATAAATTTATGACTTATGACTGAATAACTGATGACTGAATGGCCGGTGTAATTCTTTGGTTATTCAGTAATCCAGTTATTAGTTATGCGTTAAACCTTATTGAGATTCATCTTCTTAATTTCCTTCTTCGCCCGATGAATGCGGGCGCGCACGGCCCCAAGGGAAATACCCTCCATTTTCGCTATTTCCTTCTGGGCTTTGCCTTCTACGCTGTATAACCTCAGCACCCGGCCTAAAATTACAGGCAGTTTTGAAATGAGAGACAGGACATAATCGGTATCAAGTTTTTGCTCAAATGAATTGAGGTCGTACTTTGACGGCACCAGCTCCTGAATCTCGGGGTCAAGGTCGCTTAAAAAAACTTGTTCGCCTTTGAGCTTTTTGTACTTGGTAAAACAAGTATTGATAAGAATCTTATAGCCCCAGGATTTGAAGGTCGCGCCCTCTTGCACCTGAAACCTGGCGGCGTTGAGGTAAATTTTCACAAAGGTATCCTGCACAACGTCACGGGCGGTTTCCGGGTCGTTTTTGATGATGTAATTGGCTTTCCGCAGAAAGGCTTCCTGATAGCGGTCCACCAGAACCGAAAATATGTCGGGGTTTTTGACTGAAACGGCGAGAATTTCCTCGTCGCTTCGGGCGGTTACGTTTGGATTTTCGGAAACTTCGTCAAGTAACATACGTTGTAGGCCGTTTAGCCGCCGGAGGAGAGCCCCGAAACCGGGGCCCTCAAAGCCGGCTTATTTAAGCTATTATATCGACCTTATTCCTTTTTTGCAACAGCCAACCATGGGGTAATGTTACAAAAGAAAGCCGGAACCTTAAATTGTGATATGATGGGAAAAGAAGCGAAAACTGAAATCTTAAACAAAAAGGCACGCCTATGAAATGGCATGAAATGGAAGGCGTGCCGGAAGGGTCGCTTCTGGTTCGCCTCGGCAGTAATCGAAGAGTTTTTCTTCTTGAAAAGTTCGGCCCGCCGATTGAGAAAATCAGGGTCAGATACCTAGACACCAGAGAAGTGGAGGACCGAGCCGACCCTAAAGATTTTGACCGGCTCAAACCGCCGCCCGGCACGGTACCGAGAACTGACGGCAGTTCTTGACTCACCCGCGTTTTGCTCAAGAAGCTCAAGAAATTCTTTGGGCTTCTTTTTAATGGCTATCATTTCTCAAGTTTGATACCCAGTTCCTTTAATTGTTTTAAATTAGGCTCTGACGGAGCGTCCATCATCAAGTCTCGGCCCTCGCCGGTTTTCGGGAACGCGATGACTTCGCGAATATTCGGTTCTCCCATCAAAATCATCACGACGCGGTCAATGCCGGGAGCGAAGCCGCCGTGCGGCGGCGCGCCGTACTTAAAAGCTTCCAGCATGTGGCCGAATTTTTTCTGCTGTTCCCCCTCGGAAATTTTCAAAAGTTCAAACACTTTCTTCTGCCTGTCGGACTGGTGAATCCGAATACTACCAGAACTTAGTTCATGGCCGTTGAGCACTAAATCATATGAATTAGTTTTGATATTGAATAAATCTTCTCCTCGCATAAATTTGTCCACGTCCTCTTCTTTGATTGAGCAAAACGGGTGATGCGTCGCCTGTATCTCCCCGTCATCATTTTTCTCAAACATCGGAAAATCAACGATCCAAACAAAGCAGAGCTCGTCCTTGTCGTTTTTATCCTTGCGCAAGTCCGGCTTGTCGGAGCCGTATCTTTTCAAGCACTCCGCGTGAGTCAGGCGCGGAAAAGGCGCCGAAGCGATTTTCTTTTCGGGGAAAAGTTTCCGCACCAGCTCAATAAACATTTGCTCGGTAAACTGTAAAACATCTTCCTGGCTGACGAAGGACATTTCGTAATCAAGCTGGGTGAATTCCGGCTGGCGGTCGCCACGCAGATCCTCGTCGCGCATACAGCGGGCAATTTGAAAATAGCGCTCAAAACCCGCCACCATTGAAAGCTGTTTGAATTGCTGGGGCGACTGCGGCAGGGCGTAAAACTTGCCTTTTTCCAGGCGCGAGGGCACGATGTACTCGCGCGAGCCTTCCGGCGTGCCTTTCATCAAAATCGGCGTTTCAATTTCCACAAAATCGTGCCGGTGCATGTAGTCGCGGAAAAAAGAAATAATTTTGTCGCGCATTTTGATGTTGCGCTGAAGCCGCGGACGGCGCAGGTCTAGGTAACGGTATTTGAGCCGCGATTCTTCACCTATCTCACGGCCATCGCTCCGAACATCAAAGGGCGGCGTCAGAGCTTCGTTCAAAACTTCAACGGCAAGAATTTCAAGCTCAATGGCGCCGTTCGGCTCGTCAAGGTTTACCATTTTTTCCGGCCGCTTATTTACCTTACCGGTAACGCTCAAAACCCATTCGGGCCGAACGGTATCGGCGAGCGCGTGCGCTTCTTTATGGCTCGGAAGCGCCGCCATCTGCACCTTGCCACTCGCGTCCCGCAAATCAATGAAAATCAGCTTGCCGTGGTCGCGCCGAACATCCACCCAGCCGGCGATAGTTACTTCTTCGCCCACTTTTTTCAAAAGTTCTTTAATATGTGTTCGGTTTGGCATTTTAATATAATCGTACTCCAACTTTTTCCCGCACGATTTTCATCTTTGCTTCAGCTACCGCCTTGGCCTGCTCGCCGCCGGCTTTGAGGATTTTCAAGACCGCGCCGGGGTTTTTCGCCAATTCTTTTCGCTTCTCCCGCAACGGTCGGATGAAGGTTTTGATGTCGGTAATGAGCGCCTCCTTCAAGTCCTTATACTTCCCCGCTTTGCTTTGATACAGTGAATCGAGGCCTGCTTCCGGGCGAAACAATTTGTGAATTTCGTAAACATTTTTAGGAATACCGGAAGCGGAATCCGTCACAATGCTCATTACCAGTTTTTCAATCTCGGCGTCTTCGGCAAAAAGCGGAATGGTATTGTTGTGGCTTTTGCTCATCTTGCGCCCGTCAATGCCTGGCACCACGGCGACATTCGGTAAAATTTTTGGTTCAGGCAACTTAAAAGTCTCGCCGAAGACTCGATTGAATTTCTCCGCGGTATCACGAGCGTATTCCACGTGCTGTTTCTGGTCGGCTCCCACGGGCACGACATCCGTATCATAAAGCAAAATATCCGCCGCCATGAGCATGGGGTAGTTGAAAAGCCCGACGCTCACCTCCTTGCCTTTGGCCTCGGCGTCTTTGTAAGCGTGGGCCCGCTCCAAAAACGGCATGGCCGTAATGGTGTCAAAAATCCACGCCAGCTCGGCGTGTTCGGAAACATCGGACTGCTTGAAGATAACAGATTTCTTAGGGTCAAGTCCGATAGCCAAATAATCGAGCGCCAGCGCCAGGATATTTTCACGCATCATTTTCGCTTCCTGAACAGTGTTTAGCGCGTGGTAATCGGCAATCATGAAATAGCAGGAATGTTTTTCCTGAAATTCCACGAACTGCTTCATCGCCCCGAAATAGTTGCCGATATGCGGCCTGCCCGAAGGTTGAACGCCCGAAAGCAAGATCTTCTTGGCTGTTTTCATCATACGCTCCATAATACCAAACTTTCAGAACGTTTCCAATTTTAATTTGATTCTCGTTTTAGCTCCTGAGTGATTCAAGCATCAGTACATTCGCGCGAATGTACCGATGCTACCCGAACGTCCAGCGGCGTTCAAACTTAACCGTTGAAAGTTCAATTTAGCAACTCAAAGCGAAACTATAATGTGCTTCGATATTGAGTCTAAATTTGGCGAAAGCATGTAAAATATCTGCGGGCCGCGTTGTCCCTTTTCCACAATATCAACAGCGGACAGAATTTTCAAATGTTTTGACGTGGCTCGTATTGAAAGGTCAATGTCATCGGCAATTTCGCCGACAAACTTTTCATCACTATCCTTCAAAACTTTAATAATGGACAAACGTTTCAAATTTGCCAACGCTTTTAAAACTTTCTCCATCTTTTTCATAACCTCCAAATTATACCACTTGTAACAAATACCGCACAGGACCTTTCGCGCGAATGAACCTGTCTTCAGTTTTGAGCTTTGTTGACTTCTTAAATTGTAGTGCTCTCGGCCGGAGATTCGACCGCTACTCGGTCAGTACCCCGATTGCTTTTTCTGCTCGTGCAGACACTCCAGAAAAAGCTCGATCAGGCTTCGACTCCGGCAAGTTCCAACACCCGTTGGAACTCTTAAGCGCAAAACTCAAAAACTCGTTTTGTGCAGTATTCTTGAATTAGTCCGGACCGCTTTCGCCTTTCGACAGGCTCGGGGCGAGGAAGCCCCCCCTTCCGCCGTGTTCTTGCGGGAACGGAAACGGATTTGGCGGACTGCTATTATTCTGCTTATGATTTTAGATTAAGTGTCCGTCTTGTACCGTTGACCGTCTGCGACGAAAAACCAGCTTCCCGAGTTCTGTCGCAACGATATTTAATATCCCAATCAATATAACCCCAAGCACCCATTGGAATGGAAGAGCGACAGTGCCAAACAAGAATTGCAACAGGGGCATATAAATAGCCGCGGCCATCATGATAATTCCGATGCCTATTCCTATGGATAAGTAGCGATTAGAAAATAGCGGGTATTCAAAAATACTTTTTTCCAAACTCCTAACGGAAAGTGCCAAAAATAGAGTATAGCTCCCAAAACAGGCAAAAATAAATGTTCTGACAATTTCTTCCGGAAAACCAAACCGCAATAATAACCAATACAATATAAACAAAAGCGCGCTTGTTGAAAGTCCAATAAATAAGACCAAAAACTTCATTAAAGGGTCAAAGAGGCCGGACTTAATGCTTGGGGAACTTCGGACCAACCCATCAATGTCCCGTTCAAACGCGAACGCCACGGCGGGGAAACTATCCGTGAAAAAATTTACCCAAAGAATTTGAAGCGCGTTTAGCGGCAAGGCTACGCCGGTCATAAGCGCTCCGCCAATCAACAAAAGTTCGTCTGTGACGGAAGACAAAAGATAGACAAGCACCTTGCGAATGTTGTTCATGATTTGACGACCCTCTTCCACAGACGCGGCAATGGTCTCAAAATTATCATCCAGCAGCACCAAATCCGCGACATCGCGGGCAACTTCGGTTCCTGAACCCATGGCAATGCCGATATTCGCCTGCTTGATGCTCGGCGCGTCATTGACACCGTCGCCGGTCATTGCCACCACTTCTCCCAACTCTTGAAACGTTTTCACGACTCTCATCTTATCAATAGGAGATACGCGTGAAATGACCCGTAACATAGGCAGTCGTTTTTTTAAATCATTGTCTGTTAGGGCGCGAAGCTCTGAGGCATCAAGGACATTGTTCTCGCTAATCGTTATACCAACTTCTTTGGCAACAGCAGTAGCGGTACCGCGATGGTCACCGGTCATGATTACCGTCTTTATTCCCGCCAACTCAATTTTGCGAATCGTTTCTTTGATATTTGGCCGAACCGGGTCATGCAATGTAACCAGTCCCTTAAAAGAGAGACGGTCAAATTGCATGTCTTTTGAAAAGATAAAATCTTCCTTCGCCTTGACCTCTTTGGTCGCCACCCCAACAACGAGCTCGCCTGATTGAGCCAGAGAATCAATGCTTGCCAAAGCCTCTTCTCGCTCTTTAGCGCCAAGCGTGGAATGACGAATGAAAATATCCGGCGCGCCAAGAAACACCAGCAGATGTTTGCCGCCATCACGCGCCAGCGCGGCCGAAAATTTATTGACCGCGTTAAATGGCAAAAAGTTCAAAACTGAAATTTTGTCTTTAACTGCTTCAATCGTGACGCCTTGAAGCGCGGCAGAACGCACCAACGCCGCCTCAATCACTCTGCCGCTTACTCGCCATTGCGACGGCTGGTCAGCGGGATTTTCCACGAGAACGTTTGTATTGATCAGCGCCAATTCAAGCAGTTGTTTTTCCGCTACGCCTTCAGCCGGCAAAATCTTACTGAGCTCCATTTTGGCCATGGTCAAAGTCCCCGTCTTATCAGTCAGAATTATATTAGTACTGCCTAAGGCTTCGGCGGCAACCAGCTTTCTAATGACCCCTTTGCGTTTCGCCATCCGTTGCACGCCTATTGCCAAAATTACCGTCATGGCAACAGGCAAACCTTCCGGCACCGCCGCCACGGCGATAGCCACGGATGTCAGAAACATTTCCACCCGTGAATATCCCAAAACAATGCCGATAACAAAAATGCCCAGTGTAAGAATCCCCAAAAAGAATCCGGCCTGTAAACTGAAACGTCTAATGGCTCTTTGCAAAGGTGTTTCTTCCCTGCGCGACTCGGCGACCAAGGCCGCGATTTTACCCAGTTCGGTAGAAAGATCAGTGCGGCAAACCAGCGCGGTGGCAACGCCTTGCGTGACAAGCGTCCCGGCAAAAACCATGGAGCTCTGCTCGCCAAGAACAGCGACCTCATTCACCTGGTCAATCTGCTTTGATACCGGCAAAGATTCTCCCGTAAGAATGGCCTCGTCTACCTGGAAATCATTGACAAAGAGGAGCCGGCCGTCCGCGGGCACGCGGTCTCCTTGGGTGAGACGGATAATATCCCCCGGCACTAAATCGGCGGCATCTATCTCACGTTCAACGCCGCCGCGGATTACTCGCGAACGTTGTTTAAGATACGTCTTAAGTTCCGCCAGCGCTTTTTCCGCTTTATGTTCTTGGTAAAATCCGAGAGTGGCGTTGGCAATCAAAGCGGCAAAAATAAAAAACGCGTCGCGGTAATGGGCAAGAAAAACCGTAATAATTCCGGCAAACAGCAAAATCAAAATCAGAGGGCTTTTAAACTGATTCAAAAGAATAAAAAAACCGGGAGCTTGCCGCGATTTTTCTATGATATTTGAACCAAAAGTTTTTAATCGCTCTTCTGCTTCCCCCTCCGCAATGCCGGTTTGCCTATCCGTTTGCAAATCATCGGCAATGTCAGCTACGGGCAATGCCCAAAAAGAACGGCGCTGTATTTCGGCGGTAATTTTTTTCTGCGTCATAATGCTTTTGCCACCCAACCTATAAACAAAATGCCGATAAAGTTAAACGTGAAGGAAAGAAGAATAAACCACAGTGTTCTCATCTTTGAAAAACCCAGAAGACTGATTCCCAGCTCGTCAGGAAAAGGCGAAGCGATAATCAAACCTCCCGCAAGGAACGTCAACCATCTAAAGATTCTTAGCCTAAAAAGCATATTTATTCTTCTCACTGCGCCCTGATGTTTTACCAACTCCATCAAGTGCTCCGAAAACCTATCCCGAATAAATCGGAAAATAATCAGGTCTCCAGCTACCGCCCCCATTGCTCCCAAAATGGCTGTCGGCAGTATTGAACTGACTCGGGCAATCTCACCGAGAGCGACTATGGCGGGAGCAGTGGTGAAAACTGAAGTGAAAAACATGCCCGCTATGAAATTCCCGAAAAATTTTAACTCCCGCGCAGAGGCTAGTATCTTTGTCAAGAATTCCGTTCTTACCAAAATCACAGCGATAATAACACTTAAGATAATAAGTGCCATGTCATGCAATAAAAATTTTTTACTATTATTAATGTTCATGGGCGTAAATCCCTATCGGACGTCCGGTCGGCTGAATGCCTGAAAGTGGGATCTTTTTGCCTTTTTTGTCCTTTGTTTTTTCCATGTCCACAATAATATCAGATTTTTAAGATGTCTCCAATTCTAATTCTCGGGCAAATCAAATACTTAATTCACTGTCCAAATTATTTATATTTACACACAGGTACATTCGCGCGAATGTACCTGTATAACTTCTCTTTTTGTTCACTTTCAGCTATTATTCCAACGCACACCAACGCTCTCGTCGTTTCATGGACCCCCAGTAGGAGAGCCGAGCTCCTTACGGGACGAGAAGTGCCAAATAGGATTCCGTGGGTATTGTTATTTTCAAAGTATATAATAGCTCTCGTCGTTCAATGGATACCTGCCCGACTTGCCTGACGCTTCTGTAGTTCAATGGATAGAATATCTCCCTCCGAAGGAGGTGATGCAGGTTCGATTCCTGCCAGAAGCACAAACGAACACAGTAAGTTTTGGCCTGAGAAAACTCCGGGGGAGTTTTCGTGCGGGAATCGAAACCCGATTGAGCTGAGTCCAGTGCGACGGACGAACCAATCGGGGTACTGTCCATGTAATGGAAGATTTCCTGCCAGAAGCACAATATGCAAGTCAGGCGGGCGGGGGATATTCCCCTCCGAAGGGAAAAATGCCGGTTCGACTCCGGCCGAGAGCACATGTGAAAGAATTTGAGTATTCGAATTTTTTCACATATGCTCGAGAGCTCCGATGGGCATCGGAGCGTGCCGGAGTCGAAGCCTCGTTGTACTGACCGAGTAGCGGTCGAATCTCCGGCCGGGAGCACAGCCGAGCGTAGCGAGGCGAACCAAAACTCTTTGACTTTTCCTATCTGGTGCAGT
The DNA here is from genome assembly GCA_016188455.1 of Candidatus Tayloriibacteriota bacterium. Taxonomy (GTDB): domain Bacteria; phylum Patescibacteriota; class Minisyncoccia; order Phycocordibacterales; family SIBU01; genus SIBU01. The sequence continues at coordinate 11,061 of JACPHR010000003.1, forward strand.
ATTCTTGAGTTAGTCCGAACGCATTTTGCCGAAAAAATCCCCCCGCAAAAATTCGGAAAGGCGGCACCTGCCCGCCAAAGCCTCGGTGCGGGCGGGGAGCCACACCGCTTAAAACCGCCAGAGAACCCGGAGAAAAACATCGGCTCGAACCATGTTTTAATTTGGGGGAAGAAATTTTTTATTAATCTTAACAACAACTTTTATGGTCATATTTTGGATAATTGTATTTATTGTTTCGTTGGGGGTGTTGGTAAAAGGCGCTGATTGGTTAATTGCGAGCGCGGAAAAAATAGGACTTGCTCTCGGTTTATCGCCTTTTATCGTCGGCGTTACCATTGTTGGCGTTGGAACATCTTTCCCGGAACTTATCTCCTCTTTTGTGGCGATGTTCAAGGGCGTGCCAGATGTTGTTGCCGCAAACGTCATAGGTTCAAATATCGCAAACATTTTACTTATTGTTGGTATTTGTGCTGTCATTGGTAAACGACTCATAGTTACAAAAAGTTTAATAGATTTAGATCTTCCGCTACTCGCTATCAGTACGGTTTTGCTTTTGGGCATCGTGTGGGATAAACAAATTACTTTGGGTGAATCTCTCTTAATGCTTGTTACTTATGGCGTATATTTGCTTTATACGGTCTTACACAAAGATACGGAAGATTCGGGTGAAATTGCTGAATTTTTACCATCACGGCAAGAAAGAAGAAAACATATACTCGCCCACAAGAAAGAAGAATTTACTCGCCCAAAACTCGTTGTAAAAGATTTTATCCTTTTGGTTATTGGTATTCTAGGTTTAGTTTTCGGCGCGAAATATCTCATTGATGCGTTAGTGAATCTATCCACAATGTTAAACATCGCGACTGGAGTAATTGCCATTACTGCCGTCGCGGTCGGTACTTCCTTGCCCGAACTTCTGGTTTCCGCAAAGGCAGCTCTCCAGAAAAAATCAGAGATCGCGCTTGGAAATATTTTCGGCTCAAATGTTTTCAATGCTTTAGTTGTTATAGGTTTGCCTGGATTGTTCCGCGTTCTTCCGGTAGATAATCAAACCTTTACAATTGGTGTTCCAACAATGGCTCTAGCAACATTGCTCTTTGTTATCTCTGGCATTTCGAGAAGAATTCATATGTGGGAAGGGGCGTTTTATCTTTCGGTTTATTTTCTTTTTGTCGCAAAACTTTTTAACTGGTTTTAAATGCCGCATTTTTGCGGGGGGATTTTTTCGGCAAAATGCGTTCGGACTAATTCAAGAATAGTGCACAAAACTCGATAACTCATTTGTGTATTTATACAACCACGCTCGAACCTATTTTAGCAAAAACTTCTGATTCTGACGAACGCCTCCGTGCCCCGCCACAGACGGGGCTACGGTTCAAGCAAAATTTTCTTCCACTTTTTTTATCTTCCACTTTTTTTATTTGCGCGCGCCCATTTTCTTTTTTCAATTAAGGAAGAAGAAAATTTTGTTTCGGCGTTCTGCTCTGACGAGCAGGCGGAGGCGGTCTGACGCTCGCGGGCAAAAATTTTCCCCCTCAAACTCCAATTTTTGCCCGCTCGCTCAAAACGAAGTGGGCGCAATTTTGAGCCCTCGCTTTACTTGATGCGGAAAAAATGATAAAGTTTTTTATCAGGTAAGATACCAGCTTTATTTGATAAAATGTTCTTTTACAACAGAGAAACGGAGGTACAATTATGAAAGACTTAAAAAGACAACTCAAAAAAGAATCGCTGATGTTGGGAAAGTTGCTTAAGAAAATCGCTCCGCGCATCGGGGCGACTGTGTTCCTGGAGTCCGAATGGGAAATCGCCGGCCAGATCACGTTCAGGAGCGGTAAAAAGTCTTACTTCCGGTACAACACCCTTGACCTTAATCCGGTCGGGGCATCAGACATCGCCAAAGACAAAGATTACGCAAGTCTGTTTATGCGGCGACTTGGCTACCCTGTTGTGCCTGACAGCAAAACATTCTTTTCAAAAGAATGGGCGCAAGCCATTGGAGCGTCTCGCCGCACGATTGACGATGCGTATGCGTATTCAAAGCGTCTCGGCTTTCCGGTTGTGGTGAAACCAAACAGTGGCAGTCAGGGCTCTGGTGTGGCTATTGTCAACAACAGGCGCGAGTTCTACCGCGCCATGCGTGTTGCCTTCAAGATTGACCGCGTGGCGCTGGCACAGAGACAGGTGCGCGGTCGAGACTACCGGTTAGTCGTTCTAGACGACGAAGTAATCTCCGCCTACGAACGGATACCGCTTAACATTGTCGGCGATGGTAAGACATCAATACAGCGGTTACTCCAAATAAAGCAACGTCAGTTTATCGCCGCAAAGCGGGGAACGCGTATCAAGGTGGACGATCCGCGCATTGCCGAAAAACTTAAGCGGCGGGGATTGACGCTTCGCTCGGTGCCGTCTTTTGGAGAGCAGGTGTTCTTGCTTGATAATGCCAATTTGTCTTCTGGCGGTGACGCAGTCGATGTGTCTGCAAGCGTAAACCCCGCTTTCCGGGAGCTCGCGGTACGACTAACAAGCGATATGAACTTGCGTTTGTGTGGCGTTGACTTCATGGTCGATGGGCACATAAGCGGGCCACCTGTACCTGGAAAATACTGGGTGTTGGAAATCAACGCCGCACCAGGGCTCGACCACTACGCCAAGACTGGTAAGGCGCAAGAAAAAATCGTCGAGGAGCTGTACCTGAAGGTTCTTCGTAGTCTGAATCATTAAGTGGGAGATGACCCCCAACCTCAAGCCGGAGCATTTTCGCTTCGGCTTTTCTCTTTTCTAATTTCCTGTGGTATAATAGCTTTGATAAGCCTCCAGTCAGAATTATTTTGCCACTATTAATAACCTATCTAATCATTATGAAATACTTTCATCAATCCATAAAGAAGAAGAATCTGCTCTTTATAGCTATTTTTGTGATTCTTGGATTTATCGCCCTACAGATTCCGGTCGCCGAACTGGCGGGATCGAAAGTAAAGTTTACAATTTATGACGCGTTTGCGCCTATCGCCGGCTCATTTATTGGAAGTATCCCAGGCGTCATGGCAGTCTTTCTTATGCAGTTTTTTAATTTTTTGGTTCACGGAGCGCAAATTCAGGATGCAGGTACAATTATTCGCTTATTCCCGATGCTTTTTGCCGTGCTCTATTTCTCCAAGAAAGGGAAGGTAAATCTTATCGTCCCCGCGCTTGCCATCGCGGCATTTATCGCGCATCCCATCGGTCGGACGGTCTGGTATTTCGCGCTTTTCTGGCTTATTCCCATTGGCGCGTATTTCTTCCACGACCGATTCCTCCTTGCCCGCGCGCTCGGCGCCACATTCACCGCGCATGCGGTTGGAGGTGCGCTGTGGATTTGGGCCTTTGCGCTTCCGGCCCCGGTTTGGAATTCCCTTATTCCCATCGTTATCGCCGAACGGCTACTCTTTGCGCTTGGTATCAGTGGATCATTTATTCTCGTCAATAACCTCCTTGGTTTCTTGGAGAAAAAACGGCTCTTGAACCTCGGCTTTTACATTGACCCGAAATACCTTGCTCCGGTTCTTCGAAACGCACAACATGCGCCCACAACATCTTCGACGAAGTAAAACGCGTTTTGTCGCTTTTGTCGCCTCAAGCATTGATGGACGCATTTCACTGACAGAAAAGATTTTACCGCGATGGACGAGTAGGGAAGATTGGCGATTTTTCCAACGCTCACTTTCGCACGCGGATGCTGTTGTTGTCGGTCGCAATACCTATAGGGCGGCGGCGAGGCGGCTATGCAAACGAGATACATTTGTTCTCGGAAGCCGCTTGAGAGCGATGACGCGCAGAGGAAGCGTGACATTTGTAAATCCAGCGAATGTTAGTTTGACATCCTTGCTTGCAAAATACAAGACAGTGGCCGTGCTCGGCGGCGGAGCAGTATATCGCTTCATGCTGGAGAGCAAACTTCTGGATGAGATTTTTGTTACGATTGAGCCGCTCATTTTCGGGCGCGGAAAAGAAATGTTTGTCGGCGGCACTCGAACGATGCGGGTTAGCTTGGTATCCGTAAAGCGGCTCAATCAGACCGGTACGCTCCTGCTTCACTATCGGGTTAATCATCAATAACTATGTTCATCCGACCAATCAAAACGCGTGTTTTTCAAGAGGGAAACGATTTGTTTGCTTTCATTATGGGCTACTTCAAAAAACTTTCGGAAAGATCGGTGATTGTTGTCACGTCTAAAATTGTCGCCCTTGCGGAAAGAAGAACAGCTGTTGCAGAGAATGCGTGGACGAAGGAAAAACTAATCCGTGCAGAAAGCGATCTTGCCATACCCACCAAATATGTTTGGCTCACTGTTAAAGACGGAATGATAATGGCCTCTGCCGGAATTGACGAGTCAAACGCAAATGGCAAACTGATACTTTTACCGAAAGATAGTTTCAAGACGGCTCGTTTTTTGCAGAAAAAGTTGCGGGAGAAATACGGCGTGAGATATCTCGGAGTTCTTATTACCGACAGCCGCACAATTCCACTCCGTGCCGGTGTAACCGGCGTCGCTCTTGGCTATGCGGGTTTTCACGGAATTAAGGACTACCGCGGTATGCCGGATATTTTCGGCAGAAAGTTCAAATTTTCTCGGACTGATATAGCCGATAGTCTTGCTGCCGCCGCAGTTTTGGTCATGGGCGAAGGGAGCGAACGACAGCCCTTGGCGATTATTGAAAGAGCGCCGGTGGAATTCTGCGATAGAGTAAACCGTACGGAGCTGCGTATTGATATCCAAGAGGACATGTACCGTCCGCTTTTTTCGAAATTGCCGAGACATTGATGGAGCGGAGGTTCTTGTATTCAAATTGCGCCCACTTCGTTTTGAGCGAGCGGGCAAAAATTGGGGGAGTTTGAGGGGGAAAATTTTTGCCCGCGAGCGTCAGACCGCCTCCGCCTGCTCGTCAGAGCAGAACGCCGAAACAAAATTTTCTTCTTCCTTAATTGAAAAAAGAAAATGGGCGCGCGCAAATAAAAAAAGTGGAAGAAGGTTTACCTAATTCATAATTCTTAATTCGTAATTCGGTTTTTAGATACCTTCCCTCTTCAACTCCTCAACCAATCTCCTGCCCTCTTTGGAAAGCTTGTTCGGCAACTTGACGCTCAAGCGGATTAAGAGGTCGCCGCGGCGGCCTTTTTCGTAGGGCACACCTTTGCCTTTGACCCGAAGCACTTCGCCGTGAGAAACGCCCTCGGGAATTTTTACTTTGATTTCGCCATCCAAAGTCTGCAACGCGTATTCCTCCCCCAAAATGGCGCTTGAGAGCTTGAGCGAAAGGTCAGTTACCAAATTGTTGCCCTCTTTCTTGAAAACCGGATGACGTTTGACGTGAACTTTGATGTAGAGGTCGCCTGCCGTGCCCGACGGCACGGCCTCTCCGGCGCCCGTAAGCCTTATCATCTCGCCGTCATCAATGCCGGCGGGAACGGCTACGGCAATTTCCTGCTCTTTGCGAAGGACGCCCGCGCCGCGGCAGGTCGGACATTTTTCTTTGGGCACTTTGCCCTTGCCATCGCACTCCGTACAAGGACGGACCGTGGAAAAGGTGCCCATGAACGAACGTTTGGTTTCGTGGACTTTGCCTTTACCGTTGCAAACTGAGCAGGTACGCGTCTCGGTTCCCGGTTTCGCGCCGCTGCCGCCGCACTCGCGGCAAATGGCGGTTTTGTTCAGAAGAATTTTTCGTTCGGTGCCGAAAACCGCTTCGGCGAAAGGCAGTTCAATGTCAATTGAAATGTCCCGCCCGCGCTTCGCCCGGCCTCGGCCGCCGCCCGAGCCGCCGCCGAAGAAATCGCCGAAGATATCGCCGAGGTCAAACTCAAAACCGTTTTGAGAAAAATCGAAACCGCCCCGGCCGCCGAAGCCGGAGTTAAAACCAGAGAAATCGAAGCCGCCGAAGCCTTGACCGGCGGCCCCTCCGGGGCCGCCGCCCGCGAATGTCTGTCCGTAAGTATCGTACTCGGCGCGCTTTTTGTCGTCCCCGAGCACGCTGTACGCCTCGCTCGCGTCCTTAAACCTCTGGGCGGCCGCGCCGTCGCCTTTGGTTTTGTCGGGATGGTACTCGTGGGCGAGCTTGCGGAAAGCTTTTTTAATTTCATCCGACGAAGAATTTCTTTCAACGCCGAGGATTTTGTAGTAGTCTTTGGCCATACGAATGATTATACCAATATAATAATTATACTAATGTTAACGAATGGCTGCGAATAAGATAGAATTAAGTCTAGAACAGTCCGCTGTTTGACGCTACTTGACAGGTCGTTACTGATATTTTACTTCTTGTCTTCTTCTTTGAACTCTGCTTCCCTCACATTTCCGTCATTACCTTTATCATCAGGACTCTTGCTGTCCGCCCCGCTCTGCGGGGCCGAGGCGGTCTGCTCTCTTGCCGCCTTCGCCATAATCTCGCCGATTTTTTGAAGCTCTAGGGAAAGCGCTTCGCTCGCGGATTTAATTGCCGCCATATCGTTCCCGCCCTTGGCGGTTTTCAAAGCCGAAATTTTTTCTTCAATCGCTTTGGCCGCGTCCGCCGGCACTTTGTCTTTGTTGTCGCGCAGGGCTTTTTCCGAAGTGTATATCAATTGCTCGGCGGCGTTCTTAATTTCAATTTCCTCGCGCTTCTTTTGGTCGTCGGCGTTATGCGCTTCGGCGTCTTTTTTCATCCGTTCCACTTCTTCTTTGGAAAGGCTGGAGCGCGCTTCTATCTTGATTGAATTGGCTTTGCCGGTCGTTTTATCCTTGGCGGTAACATTGAGAATGCCGTTGGCGTCAATGTCAAAGGTGACTTCAATCTGCGGCAGGCCGCGAGGCGCGGGCGGAATGCCGCCCAAGTTGAACTGACCGAGAGATTTATTGTCGGCGGCCATGGCGCGCTCGCCTTGAACGACATGAACCGTAACATCAGTCTGGTTGTCGGCGGCCGTTGAAAAGACCTGCGAACGCGAGGTCGGAATGGTGGTGTTTTTTTCAATCAGTTTGGTGGCCACGCCGCCCAAGGTCTCAATGCCAAAGGAAAGCGGAATAACATCCAGCAAGAGAATATCCTTGACCACCCCCGTGAGGATGCCGCCTTGAATGGCCGCGCCGACGGCTACCACCTCGTCCGGATTGACGCCCATGTGAGGCTCCTTGCTGAAGTATTCTTTAACTCTTTTTTGCATGGCGGGCATGCGCGTCTGGCCGCCGACCAGAATCACTTCGTTGAGCTGGTCAATCTTAAACGGCGACGCCGCCATGGCGCGCTTGGTGATGGCCATGGCTCGGTCAATGAACTCGGCCGTCAATTCCTCCAGTTTGGCTCGGGTCATTTTTATCAGAAAGTGGCGCGGGCCGGAGGCGTCCGAGGTAATGAAGGGAATATTCACTTCGGTTTGAACCGCCGTTGAAAGCTCTATTTTCGCCTTCTCGGCCGCTTCGTCCAGACGCTGAAGTGCCAGCGCATCTTTGCGCACGTCAATGCCTGATTCTTTTTTGAACTCGTCGGCCAGCCAGGCGATAATCTTTTGGTCAATGTCCTTGCCTCCGAGATGGGCGTCGCCGTCGGTGGATTTCACTTCCACCACGTCATCCCCCACTTCAAGCACCGAGATGTCAAAAGTGCCGCCGCCGAAATCAAAGACTGCAATTTTTTCATCTTTCTTCTTGTTGAAGCCGTATGCAAGCGCCGCAGCCGTCGGCTCGTTGATGATGCGCTTGACGTCAAGGCCGGCGATTTTGCCGGCGTCTTTGGTCGCCTGCCTCTGCGAATCGTTAAAGTAGGCCGGCACGGTGATGACGGCTTCGGTGATTTTTTCGCCGAGCCGCGCTTCGGCGTCGTTTTTCAATTTGGTGAGAATCATGGCCGAAATTTCTTCCGGCCGATACCACTTTGCTTGTCCTGAGCCTGTCGAAGGATCGCCCATTTTCACTTCAATGCCGCCATTCGCCGATTTCCGAACCTCAAACGGCACCGAGGCTTTGTCCTTCTGCGCCGCCGGTTCGTCAAAGGCGTGGCCGATGAATCGCTTAATCTGATAAATGGTGTTTTTGGGGTTAGTAACCCCTTGACGTTTGGCCAAAAGGCCGACGAGCCGTTCGCCGGTTTTTGACTGCGCCACGATTGAGGGCGTGGTTCTGGCTCCCTCCGCGTTTTCCAAGATTTTCGGCTCCCCGGCTTCCATCACCGCCACGGCGGAGTTGGTTGTGCCTAAGTCTATACCGATAATTTTACTCATAGTGTGTTAATAGTTAATGTTTGTAATTTATAAATGAGTAACAAAAAACAACAACCGAACTAGGAAGTAAGAATTATGAATAAGAAATAAGAAGAGAAAATGAGAATTGGGTCGACAAAAATCTAATTCCTAATTCTTAATTCATAATTCACGCGCTCGGGGCTCTCGTTGGTTGACTAATAAAAAATTGAAATTTGTTGAAAAAAGGAGAAACAACCGCGCTGTAACCGCGGCGCTCGGCCGCAACCGACGGGGATTTCGCACAACTGCCCCTTAAGCAGAGGACTTGCTTCGTGATTCGCGATTCTTGATTCGCGATTCTGTTCTCAACCGGCCTGACCGAAAGCAGGCGCACATTTAATCCGCCATCGGATTCAATCACGAAAAAGGTCGCCAGGACGGATTCCCCCGCTTTGGTGCGCAGAACTTTCTGGACAATTTTCCCTTGTGATTTTACTGCAAGCATTTTATTCTTGAGCCTAGATTCCTGATTATTGATTCTATCCCTTGAATTCTCCCACCCTCACCTTCGGCGCTCTCAACACTCTATCATAAAAAGCGTACCCCTTGTGAATGACGGCGATAATTTTATGATTCTCTGATTCATTCGTCGCCGGAACAAATTCTGCCGCTTCGTGGAGCGCGGGGTCAAACTTCTCGCCTAATGGATTGAGCTCTTTGAGACCGTTCGCCTCCAAAACTCCTTTAAGCTGGCTTGCGATATACTCAACACCCGTCCGCCAATGCTTATCAACCTTTTCCCACTCCTCTTTGTTGCCAAAAGCCGCGTTGAAACTCTCCAAAACCGGCAAAAGCTCGGCGATAAGGCTTTCGGCGGCGTACTTTCTAAAACGCTCGTTGTCCGTCGCATCGCGCTTGCGGGCGTTCTGAAATTCCGCCGCGCTTCTCTGCCATTTATCAAGATAATCCTGCTTTTCCTTAACGCAAAGAGCAAGCCTTTGCCTAAGCTTTTTCAAAACCTCCGCTCCGGTCTCTTCCTCGGCCACTATTTCGCTGTCGGTATTATTAACATTTTTACCTTTTTTGTCAATAGCACTACCTTCTCCCGCTTCTGGGGCGTACTCAATATCTTTCTCTTCGTGGGAATTGTTATCGTCAGAGTTCATAAGTAACAATCAGTATAACCGCCGAGGAAAAGTTTGGCAATAAATAAATGTTCAGAGCCCGGTTGAGATAACTCTCACCTGCCTCTTAGACCACTTTAGACGCTCCGCCCTTTGGAAACCCGCGGTTTTCCAACGCTCGCAGACTGGCTGTCTTCCTCCACGGAAAAACCGGAGTTTTCCCGACCCTTTTCTCACTGCCCAGTTGGAGCGAGGATTACCTTTTGCTCCACTGGGGGGCTTTCCTTGCTTTCTTGAGTCCGAACTTGCGGCGCTCTTTTGCCCGCGGGTCGCGCTTGAGAAAACCAGCGGCCTTTACTTTCTTGCGAAGCCCTTGGTCAAAAAGGACCAGCGAGCGGGCAAGGCCGTGACGAAGCGCTTCGGCCTGAGAGTTCAAACCGCCGCCGATAATTTTTGCCGTTATCTTGAACTTTTGCGAGAGCTTGGCAACGGTAAGAGCTTGAAGGGCGACTCGGCGGAGTTCTTCCGTCGGGAAATAAGAATCAACCTCTTTGCCGTTCACCGAGCAGGCGCCTTTGGCGGCTGGGGTAAGACGAACGCGGGCAATGGCGGTTTTCCGGCGACCGACGGTTTCTATGTATCTGATTTTTTCTTCAATCATAATTTTCTATTATCCATAATCTATTTTCTATCATTCCTTAACGCTCAAATTTTTCATCAATTTAGGGCGAAGTTTGTTTGAAGGGAGCATGCCGTAAACCGCCAGCCGAAAAACTTCCCCATAACCTTTCTCCTCAATAACATTGGCCATTGAAGTGGCGCGCAGTCCGCCGGGATAGCCCGAATAACGGGCGTAGGTTTTCTGGGAAAGCTTTTTTTCGCCGAGCTCGGCTTTTGAAGCGTTGACGATTGCCACTTTGCCTCCCGTAATCTTATGGCGGACAAAATCCGGCCGATTCTTGCCCATAAGAAGACGGGCGGCCTCGCTCGCCACTCGCCCGAGTTTTTTGCCTGTCGCGTCAATGGTATATTTGTTCATAAATTAAAATGTAAATATGAAAATGGAAAATGACAATGGAAAATCTTAAAACTTTTCAATTCTAAATTGTAATTTTCAATTTTAATTTTTTAATTTTCATATGAATTCAATCACCGCCATCTTGCCGCCGTCGCTCAATCGCCGCGGCAGTTTGACGATTCTAGTATAACCGCCCGTCCGCTTGCCGTATTTCGGTCCCAGAGTATCTAGCAGTTCTTTGGCCGCCTCTTCCGCGCCGAGGCGGGCGACCAAAAGTCTCCGCGAAGCGAGGGTTTTGATTTTGGCGCGCGTCACCAGCTTTTCAACCAAAGGCCTCAGCTCCTTGGCTTTAGCTTCGGTGGTGGTAATTTTCTTGTGCTTGATGAGAGCAAGCGCCAGCGACTTCAAAAGAGCGCGGCGTTGGCCGCGTTCCAGCCCGAATTTTCTGTTTTGCTTGTGATGCCTCATACGATACGAAAATTATGCCTGCCCGCCATCGCCAAGCTCAGGCTTTGGCAGGCGGGCGAATGGTTACGAATGACTACGAACACCTCTCCTCCGCCTCCGGCACCTCCTCCCCTTAAAGGGGAGGAGGACACAGGAGAAGGGGTATTCGTAGCCATTCGCAGTATTAGTAACATTAGTATATTGGTATTAGCATTACTTCAGAGTAATGCCGAAATTGCCCAAGACCTTCTTTATTTCCTGGACCCCCTTGCTGCCCAAACCGTCAATGTCCAAAATGTCTTCTTCTTTCTTGCGCGCCAAACCGCCAACGGTTCTGATATTGGCGTTCGCCAGAGCATTGGCGGTGCGCTGCGAGAGGCCGAGGGTTTCAATCCGGGTCTTCAAAAATTCAGGGTCAATGTCTTTCTTAAGGGCGCCGGCGCTGGCCTTTTTCTCCGAGGCGAACGGCTCGAGCGCGGTTTCGGCAACCTTTTCCTTGAAGCCGACAATGGCCTTGAGTTGGGCAATCATGATTTCAATTGAACGCTCCAAGGCCTCTTTCGGCGTGACGGTGCCGTCGGTTTCTATGAAAATTTTCAATCGGTTGAAATCCGTGCGGTTGCCGACGCGCATGTTCTCAACTTCATAGTTAACGCGGCGAATCGGCGTGAACACGGCGTCAAGGGCAATTTCACCGATATTAACTCTGTCTTTTTGAATCACTTCTTTCGGCACGTAACCCAAGCCGTTTTCAACCCGCATTTCAATATCAAGCTCCGCACCTTTGCCGGTAAGACTGGCGATGTGCAGGTCCGTATTCAAAATTGAAGCCTGGCCGGGACAAACAATATCGGAAGCTTTGACTTCTTTGACTCCTTTGACCTTAAGCGAGAGCGTTTGCGCCTCTTCGGTCGCGAGGGCAATTCTCACTTTCTTCAAATTGAGAATAATCATGATTACATCCTCCTTGATGCCGGCAATGGTGGAAAATTCATGATTGACGCCGGCAATTTTCACGCCGGTAATGGCCGCGCCCGGCAGCGACGACAAAATAATCCGCCGCAGTGAGTTGCCCAAGGTGTGGCCGTAACCCGGATAAAGACCGTCAATTTCATAGATACCAGTAAAATTTTCCTCAGAAACAATCTTCGGCTTTGAGGGCAAGACTATTGAATGTTCCATAGTATTTATTATGTTAGACCTTTTGGGAATTAATAAATTTTGAACCAACACTATACCTTATTATTAAAAACTTTGCAATACCGTATTAGATTCCAGTATAAATAACTTACTCAACCACGGCCTCTAACGGGACAAATCAAACCCCCTATCGGCGGTAAAACTCAAGAATGGCGGCAATGTCAAACAGAAGTTCCGATTTGATGAGTTTGGGCTTGCCTTGGACCTCGCCCGACCGTTTCTCGGGATCAAAGGAGAGCCACGACGGCGATTGGCTATCTTTCAATCTGTCGGCCAGGTTGGCGAAAATTATTTTCTTGGCGCTGGCTTCGCGAATCTTTATTTTGTCACCGACCTTTACGTTGTATGAAGGAATCGTAACGCGGACATCATTGACGGTGATGTGGCCGTGAGAAACCGTCTGCCGCGCGGCCTGCCTGGTCGGCGCCAAACGCAGTCGGTAAACGACGTTATCAAGCCTCGTCTCAAGCCGCTCGTAAAGCGATTCATCCGTCTTCGCGCCTTTCTTGGCAAGCGCTTCTTTAACGTACTTTCTAAACTGCCTCTCGCCTACGCCGTAATTGTAACGAGCCTTCTGCTTTTCAAGCAGTTGCAAAGCAAACTCGCTCCTGGCCCGCGGCCGCTCTCGGGTTTCCTTTCGGCGGCCTTCGCGCAGAGCGAACTTCTGGCTTTGGGTCTTTTCAAAAAGACCGGCGCCGAGACGGCGGGCAATTTTATATTTCGGTTTGTTTATCATATGACTAATTACCGAATGACCTATAACTGAATGACAGGGGGAAGTTTCTTTGGTTATTCAGTGATTCAGTTATAAGTTATTGGTTGTTGGTTACACCCGGCGGGGTTTCGGCGGCCGCGGGCCGTTGTGCGGCACCGGCGTGGCGTCTTTGACGCCGGTAAGCGCGATGCCTTTTGAAATGAAGCCTCGGATTGACGACTCCCGCCCCGAACCAACGCCTCTCACAACCACGGAAACTTCTTTCACGCCCATGTTCGCGGCTTTAAGAGCCAAGGCTTCGCCGACTTTGGCCGCGGCAAAGGGCGTGCCTTTCTTGGCGCCCTTGAAACCCAGGGAACCGCTCGAAGACCACGCCAGGGTATTGCCTTTGAGGTCGGTCAGAAGAAGCGCGGTGTTGTTGAAGGTGGACCGCACGTGCAAAACGCCGGTCTCAACTTTTTTCTTGGACAAGACCGCGGCCGCCGGAGCTTTCTCTCCTTCTGGCTTCGTTTCGGCGGTTTTTACGATTCTCTTTTTTCCCATACGAATGAAAATACTAATCTACAAATTATACTAATCTACCAATAACTGCTAATCCGGATTTCTCTTATTCGTAGTTATTAGTTGTATTAGTATCATTCGCATATTGGTATGTTTATCTTATTTCTTTTCGACTGCTCTGCGTCCCGTCCCCATGGTCTTTCTGGTATTGCCCCTGCGGGTGCGCGAATTGGTCTTGGTTCTCTGGCCGCGGGTCGGCAAACCTCGGAGATGGCGGATACCGCGATAGGCCTTAACGTCTTTCAAACGTTTGATGTTGCCTGAAACTTGCCGCTTCAAATCGCCCTCAATTTTGTAAGCCTCAACGACCTTTCTGATGGCGTTTTCCTCCGCCACATTCAAATCTTTCGGCTTTTTGCCGAAATCAAGGCCGGCCGTGGCTAAAATTTCTTTGGCGCGGGAACGGCCGACGCCGTACAGGTAAGTAAGAGCGATTTCAAGCCGCTTGTTATCCGGTATGGTAATGCCTAAAATTCTCATGTAAAGCTTGGTTTTTAACGCAAACAATGCCAGCAAGGGTAACAAATAGCAACCCGAAAGTAAAGGCGTAAGTTTAGAAAGCGAAAAGAGCGCAAGTTTAAAAAGTTTTGAGCATTCTTTCACTTGTAACTTGCGTACTTTCCAACTTGCAACTTGGCCTATCCTTGTCTTTGCTTATGCCGCGGATTGGCGGCGCACACCACATACAAGTAGCCCTTGCGACGGACTATTTTACATTTAGGACACACCTTTTTTACTGAAGCTTTGACGCGCATGATAATAATTGAAAATTAAAAAATTAAAATGGAAAATGACAATTTAAAATCTAAAATTTGAGTCCGAAAGCGGATACCGTAACTTTCCACTTTCATATTTAAATTTTACATTCTCTTTGTGATCCTCCCCTTTCCCCCGTAAGGGTCCAGTTCAACAAAGACCTTGTCGCCGACCAAAACCCGAATTCGGTGAAGCCGCATCCTGCCGGCCAGATAACAAAGCAGTTCCGCTTCCGCGTTCTCAAGCTTGACTCGGAATAAAGTGTCGGGCAAGGCTTCGGTCACAACGCCCAAAACCGCGGCCGCTTTTTTTTGTTGGTTATCCATTATTTTCCTTTTATCTCTGTATCATAGCATATAAAGTAAGCGGGGGGCAAGAAGATAGTTTGTTGGTGTATCACAGATAATTTCGTCACCGTGACAAAATTTCCGCGACCCCGGCTCGCGGTCCCGATGTAATATCGGGACATCGCTCCAGCCCCCACCAAAGCACAAAATCCCGCCTGCGCGGGATTTTGTGCTTTGGTGGGATATTCTAAAAATAGCGCTAACCCATTTCGAGAAAAATCCCTGACCGCATCCTCGCTTCGGAAAAATTCGCGCCGACAGTTGCGAAAACAAATACAAATAAAATAAAGGATAGCTGAAAAAATTTGTTTTCGCAATAATTTGCCCTTTGAAATTTTACAAAAAGAAAAAGGGTTCGCCGTCTTGCGACAGCGAACCCGTAAGGTTGGAGCTTGGAGATCATCGAACGCCAAGCGTCGAACCGGGGTACTCGAGGTCTATCGGCTGGATGACAACTTTCTTATCGTCGCTTCGCTCGATGTAACCGGCGCGAAGCGCGCCGATGTTGTGCGAAGCGGCGACTTCGAGAACCGCGTCAACGTCGGCTTCCGAAACATAGAGTGCAAAGCCCGCACCCATGTTGAGGTTGCCGTACGCTTCCGTGTCATCCACCGGGCCGTGCTTCTGCAAGAAGCCAAACACCGGAAGCTGTCTCGGCAGTTGCTCGACGATGTAGGCGAACGATTGCGTTGCCCGCATCAGTTTGCGCCAGCCATGACCCGTGATGTTCACGGCGTAGTGAATGCTCACGCCACGATTGAGGCAATCTTCGACGAGACTGACATAAATGTGCGTAGGGTCGAGAAGCGTCTCGCCGTATGTTCGCCCATCGTCGAGCCGAGTCATGTAGCCGTCAGACAACTTGTCGGCGATCTTCCGCGCCATCGTGAGGCCGTTCGCATGGATACCGGAACTCTCGATGAGGACAATCTCATCGCCGTGTTGGATGTTGTCCGCGGTGATGAGTCGGCCTTTCGGTTTCACGAGACCCATCGCCGAACCGGAAAGAACGATCGCCTCCGGCACGACAACGCCCTTGAGTGTTGGAGTTTCGCCACCACCCCAAGCGCATCGCCCAAGATTGCAGGCATTCTTCCAACCCTCGACGAGATCATGGCATCGTTTCTCGTCGTCGAACCAGTTTGAGTCGCCGACGGCGAGATGCAT
The DNA here is from genome assembly GCA_016188455.1 of Candidatus Tayloriibacteriota bacterium. Taxonomy (GTDB): domain Bacteria; phylum Patescibacteriota; class Minisyncoccia; order Phycocordibacterales; family SIBU01; genus SIBU01. The sequence goes on from JACPHR010000003.1 coordinate 26,593, forward strand.
CGCCACTGAAAGCGGAAGTGCGCCGAGCGTGATCATGTCGTTCACGATCATCGCCACAGTGTCCTGCGCGATATGGTCGTAATACGATTTGTCAGTGAGGCGATACATCGCATCGGCGACGAGATTCTTCGTGCCGAGCCCTTCCTCAACATGCGCGAAGTAGCTCTTGGCCGCTTCGATGAGATACGCGCTCTCACCACGACTTGACTCGACTTCTTGAAATTCGCCGTTGTTGAGCCGTCTGATGTTACTTGCGGTTTCGCGGCCTGCGAGTTGCGCCAGCCGCTTGAACGAATCCATTGCGTCGTAGTTCACGCCGACGCCAGCGTAGGTCATCTTCTCTGTCATTGGTCACTCCTTTTTTCTGGCGGTCGGTTGTGATCCTTGAGATCGGTGAGTGGATAAACTCGGGTTGCCCAGAGAACTCCCTGGACAAAACCGAGCCAACGAAACACTTTCTCCATTCTTCCCTCGTGGACAAACTCGACCATTTTGTCGAGCATGCCGTGGCAGTGTTCGAGGCCGCGTACTTCTCCGTCGAACAAATCATCGTGAGGATAATCGAGTTTGCCGATATTCCTCTCAACGAAAAGTTGACGGTAGGTCTCGATGACTTTATCCACTTTTTCCGGTGTCATTTTGCCCCCCCCGTATTTAGTTGAAAATGTGCGATTCCTTGGGTCACATTAGCTAAAATGTCAAGAAAAATCAAGTTAAAAACGAATTGAAAAAGGAAAGGGTGTTTTTCTTTCGGGGTTCTGCCCGTGAAGTTTCCGGCCAGTGTGGCGGGGCTTCTGCGCTCGGGCGCGGCAAGGGGTCTGCCTGCCGGTAGGCAGAGGTATGGGGGGACCTGCCTGCCGGTAGGCAGGATTCCGCCGCGCCCTCGCGTTGTTTGATTGTGCGAAAAGTGATAAAGTAAAGACATGATATCTAGTTTCCATTCAAGAAATTTTGCCTCCCTTGTGCTTTTTTCCTTTCTCGCGATAAGCATTTTTTGTCTGTGGACCGCAAATGCGATGAGTTTGGACGAATCTTCGGGCAACTGTGCTATCTACGGAAGTCAAATGACTCTGTGCGGTACAAACACGCAAAGCCATATTTCCGCATGGCAACATTTCTTGAATGTTATCCCGCAGAAAACTTTTGATTTTCTCCTCTTAGCTTTGTTGCTTGTCTTTGTTTCGGCTACATACAAAAACGTCTGGCCGCGCGCGCCGGAAGTCATGAGAAGTTTGGCAGTAAGAGTTTATGCAATACTGGATATAATTGACCCCATAAAACGAGCTTTGGCGCGCGGCATAATCCAACCGAAAATCTATCCTTTCTACATCGGCTAGCGTTGAGTTCGCGTGTTTTATATGAACGCGAACTCGTTCGCTGGCTTTTTCGTTATTAACATCTTTTCTAAATTTATGGAACAAGAAGATACACAACAAACAGGGCATATGAAAAACAATCTTACTGTACCAGTCGCAATAATCATTGCCGGAACACTTATCGCCGGAGCAGTATATTTCAGTGCAAGTGGAGACGGCGTTACCATCACACCGCAACAGCAAGCGGTGGCGGAAAATATCTCGGGACTTGAAAACATGAACCCCGTTGAAGATTCCGACCACATCCGTGGCAATCCAAATGCTCCGGTCAAAATCGTTGAGTATGTGGACATGGAGTGCCCGTTCTGCAAACGTTTTCACTCCACAATGCAAAAAGTCATGGACGAATATGGCAAAGACGGCAAGGTGGCGTGGGTGTATCGCCATTTCCCGCTTGATTCTATTCACTCGCAAGCGAGAACCGAAGCGGTTGCAAGCGAATGCGCGAATGAGCTTGGCGGAAATGATGCATTTTGGAAATACACTGATCGCTTCTTTGAACTTACTCCTTCAAACAATCAAACGAATATCGCCACGGTATTGCCGCAAATCGCGCGGGAAATCGGGCTTGACGAAACGAAATTTAACTCATGCCTTGCAAGCAAGAAGTATGACAAGCACATCCAAGACGACCTTGACAATGCAACCGCGACCGGAGGCAACGGCACGCCGTGGAGTATTGTTATAACTGCAAACGGCAAAAAATATCCTCTCTCGGGAGCGCAGCCATATGAAGCGGTCAAGCAACTTGTAGAGCTTGCGCTTCAAGAAAAATAATTATGAAAGGAAATCTCAAAAATCTGCAAGCGGCGTTTAGCGAAGTGTTTGCCAACACTTCGTATATTACACTAGCGAGTACACTTGCGATTGTCGCTTTTCTCTTTGCCGTCTGGCTTCCTAACTTTGGTCTCATCATTGAAGTGTTCAGCACTTCAAGCGCGCCGCTTGCGGCAAAGCTCAAAGTTGCGATAAGTTTGCTCGGTGGAATTGGCACGAATTTCAGTTTTCTTTCCGCCGGGTACACCATCACAATTGCCGCACTTTTCGGAATTAACTTGGCAATGATTGTTTATTTCTTGAAACGCACACGCGCTGGTCTTGGTAAACAAAATCTGGCGGCGGGAGTAGGCGGCATCGCAAGCGGCGCGCTTGGCATTGGTTGCGCTGCTTGTGGGTCTTTTATTTTGAGCACCACACTTTCCTCTTTCGGTGCCGCAAGCGCGCTCGCAATCCTGCCGCTTCGCGGCGGAGAGTTTGGAATTTTGAGCGTTGTTCTGCTTGCGTTCTCGCTCATCCTCATCAGCAGAAAAATCGCCGCGCCATTAATCTGTAACGTAAAATAATTATGAATAAACAAACTACTTTCGCTATCGCAATAGCCGCCCTGCTCATCGGAGGGGTGCTTTTCCTTGGTCGTTCGCCCGAACAACCGGAGCAGAGCGGCAGTTTCGCTAATACCGCCCTCGCCGCAAAGTTTGAGGAATTATCCCAAAGCGGCAATTCGTCTTGCTCGGGCACATTCAAAGATTCAATAACCGCCATGCCGGACGGTGCGCGGCTTAAAGGTTCGTGCTGTAGTCCAATGAGTATTCATCGCTACACCGAGCAAGTTGAAGGACTGCAAAAATTCAAATCAGAGCTGGGCCAAAACATCGCAGAGATTCCCGATGATCCGTATGACATTGAAGCCGGACTCGCAAAGCGACTCATCTCCTATTACGACATAGAGCTTACGCCGGAAGAACAAGCGGCATACGATTACGCCATGCTCAACTCAAGCGAGAAAGGCCCTTGTTGCTGTAAATGCTGGCGTTGGTATGTATATGGCGGCCTGGCGAAGTTTCTTATTCAAAACCACAGCTTCACCGGAGAACAGATTACCGAGGTGTGGAATCTGTCGGACGGTTGCGGCGGCGACAGCGAACATCATCACTAAAAAACTAAAAATTATGGAGAATAATCAAAACAATCAATTATCAAACAAAGAGCAGTACGAGCTAAAACAACAGGAAAAGCTTAAAGAACAAAATCGTGTCGCACGGCACCGCTCCATGAAGCGTATGACAAAAATCGCGCTCATTGTTGCTATCATCGGCGGAAGTATTGGCACTTTTGTTTGGTATCTTGCGACCCGTCCGCCTATTCCCGAAGGAGAGATACTTTCCCGAAGCGGTTTGCATTGGCACCCCAAACTTGCAATTTTCGTCAAAGGAGAAAAACAGGAAATACCTGCCAACCTCGGCATTGGCGCGGTGCACAATCCCATGCATACGCACGATTCAAGCGGCGTTATTCACCTAGAATTTCAAGGCGTTGTTCGCAAGGACAATTTGAAGCTCGGCCACTTTTTTGAAGTGTGGGGCAAGGACTTTATGGAGCTTGGGTCGTCTGTCAAAATGACGGTAAACAGCGAGGAAAACGCCGAGCTTCAAAACTACATTTTGAAAGACGGAGATAAAATTGAGTTGCGATATGAATAGAAATTTATGGTAAAAATTGTTGATAAGAATAATAAAACGTTATACCAATGCGAAGAATGTAGTTTTGGGTACGAGGAGCAGTCGTGGGCGGAAAAGTGTGAAGCGTGGTGTAAGGAACATCAGAGTTGCAATATTGAGATAACTTCTCATGGCATTCCGCCCAAGTGGAAAGAAATTTAATACACTTTTCGCACAATCAAACAACGCGAGGGCGGGGTAATGGGGACAGTAATGGGGACAGCCACCATTGTTCGGTTATTTGTGTGTTATAATACATCATACACATTAAACCATAAGTTTACTTATTTAATTGTGGCTGTCCCTCATTACCCATTACCTCATTACGTTACTCTTCCTCCCATTACTGCATTACTGTCCATTACCATTACAGGGCAGATTTTTTGGCATAAGATTTTTTGGTTTTGTGGACCTAGGGAGAACCGCGATTACGCTTTCGGTCACAACTCTCATCTCGCCGTCGCTCGATTCGGTCGCGACCCCAGCTCGGCCATTTTTTCTGCTGAAAAAATATGCCTGCGCTTTCCGATTCTCCACGCAAAGCACGCAGGTGCTTTGCTCTAGCCCCCACTTCGGGGACTCGTGTGGACCTAGGGAGAATCGGACTCCCGCCTCGTCCATGCCATGGACACGTTCTGCCACTGAACTATAGGCCCGTTTCATCAAGATGTTATCGCAAAAAAACAAAATTGCCAACTTTATGCTATACTTGGTTGAGTGGCGTCAAAGTAGTTTTTATTTATGAAAGCTCTTTTCCCGTTTCCAATGTTGCCAAGGTTACTTGTTGGCATAGCTTTTGGTGCGGCGGTCATTTACATCCTGCTTGAACTGGGAGTAATGTCTTTCAAAACAATGGCGGTCGCCCTGGCCATATTGATTCTTGGCATTCCCTTGGTAGCCATACTGCTCGTGTTGTTGTTGGCAGTATTGTTACGGTTTATACTTGGATTTGCCGACCGAAAGAAATAATCCCAAACAAAAAACCGCCAGCCACACCCTCCGTTGTGTGGCATTTTTCTTGTGGAATCGCCAGAACTTGCTAAAATAGGTCCATGACTAAAAAAACCGAAAATGGACTGGCGACCGAACCGTACAAAGGCGTGCGGGATTTTTACCCGGAGGACATGGCCGTCCAGAATTATATTTATGATGTCTGGCAGGAAGTGTCTAAGCGATTCGGTTATAAGGAATACGGCGCTTCCATCCTTGAGCCAGCGGAATTGTACCGGCAGAAATCCGGCGATGAGCTCGTCAACGACCAAATGTACGTCTTCAGCGACAAAGGCGGCCGCGAGGTGGCGCTCCGGCCCGAAATGACCCCGACCCTGGCGCGCATGGTGGCGGCCAAGCGCAAGTCCTTGAAGTTTCCCCTGCGCTGGTACTCCATTCCCAATCTCTTCCGCTACGAGCGGCCTCAGCGGGGCCGGCGGCGTGAGCACTGGCAACTCAACTGCGACCTCTTGGGAGTGGCGGGAACTGAAGGAGATATTGAAATCATAAAACTTGCGTATGACGTGATGAAAGCCTTTGGAGCAAAAGATGAGAATTTTGTGATAAAAATTGGAAGCAGAAAGGCGCTTACCAAACAGCTAGTAAAACGCGGAGTTCCTTATGAACATCATAAGAAAGTTTCGCAACTTATAGATAAAAAAGGCAAAATGCCGGAAGAGGAACGTTTGGCAGAACTGAGAAAGCTCGGCGCCAATTTTGAAATTACTGAGAGCGACGATACCGCGGAGATTAGACGGCTCCTTTCGCAAAAGGGTGTAGCCAATACCGCGTTTGATGCAGAAATAGTCCGAGGGTTTGACTACTATACCAGTATGGTCTTTGAAGTCTTTGACGCCAGTCCGGAAAACCGCCGCTCGCTTTTCGGCGGCGGGCGCTACGACAATTTGCTTGACATGTTTGGCGTTGAGCCCGTCCCCGCAGTTGGCTTTGGCATGGGAGATGTAACCATCCGAGACTTTCTTACAACTCACAATCTTCCTCTTAGTAAGCACTAAGCTGGACAGACTATTTCAAAGTGAAAAATCTAAAAATTACCGAGGGGCGAATTATTTACGCGAATTAGTAGTTATTCGTATCATTAGTACAATTCGTATATTAGTATCGTCTATTCGTATGAGAAAAGTAACCTTTGACACCGAAACCTCAAACCTCTTTCAGGATGTCGGTTCAAACGACCCGTCCAAGCTCGCGCTCTCGGTCGTCTGCATCCATGATTCGGAAACCGACAGCTATGCGAGCTTCATGGAAGAAGACCTGAAAAAACTCTGGCCGATTTTGGAAAAAACCGACCTGCTCATCGGCTTCAACTCCGACCATTTTGACATTCCCCTCTTAAACAAATACTATCCGGGCGACCTGACAAAAATCAAAAGCCTTGACCTCTTGAAAGAAGTGCGCGCCTCGCTCGGCCGGCGGATTAAACTGGACGACTTGGCCGAAGCGACCCTCGGCAAAAAGAAACTCGGCCACGGCCTTGAAGCCATCGTCTGGTGGAAAAACGGCGAGAAAGACAAGGTCGTCAAGTATTGCCTGGAGGACGTGAAAATCACCAAAGAAATTTATGAATACGCTCGGGCGCGCAAACACCTCAAATACAGGGAGGGCAATGTCGTGAAAGAAATTCCGCTTGACCCGAGCGGCTGGGAAAACTTGCCCGAGCAAACGCTGACGCACACTCTGCCACTCTAAAGATCAAAATACCAACATACGAACAATACCAATGATACGAACATTACTAATTTCATACGAACCTACGAACCCCGATAATGGGGAGCATTTCGTATTTTTCGTATAGAGTTCGCATTGTTTGTATGGTTCGTAAAATTCTTATGTTGGTATATTGAATTTCCATGAAAACCCAACGTTGGTGGCGCGATTCAAAACCATACACGGCCCTGCTTTCATTCCTCTCGGCGGCCATAATTTTAGGCTTTGGTTTTGCCGTACTCTATGGCGG
>JACPHR010000001.1 GCA_016188455.1 Candidatus Tayloriibacteriota bacterium
CCGTGAATTAAAAAAACCCGTTTTTCCATGGCAAGATTTATTTCACTATCCGCAGCCGCCAGCGCATATCTCCAATAATCAGCTCTGGCGCCTCAAGCGAAGCGACAAAAACAATTTCCGAAAGGTTGGTCTGGCGCGTAATCGTCTTTTTATGCTTTTCTACAAAAGCCCTGGCGGCCCCTTCCGCCGCCACCTCAAGCGACACTTTATCACCAGGCTCAAGCGCCGCTTCCTTCCGCAACTCTTGAATTGACCTGACAAGCCCGCGAACATTTCCCTCCTCCTTTAGCTCCGGGGTAACGGCGGTATCAAGCAGAATTGCCTCAGCCAGATTTTGGTCAAGCGTAATTTCTTTTACGTTCACCTCATCTTTAATCAGTCCTAGTAACGATTCTTGATCCATGATTCTTGATTCATGATTCTTGATGCGGAGCGAAGCCAGAGGCTGGCGAACTTTTATATTGGCTTTTGCCCGCGCTTCAAGCGCTAATGAAACTATTCTTCGCGCTTCTTCCATCTCCTGTATTACTCGTAATTCCTCATTCGTCATTCGTGATTCTACTTGCGGCCATTCTTCCAGATGCACGCTTTCTGGAAAACCTTTGACCTTTGCCTGCCCGCCGAAGCTTCGGCGCAGGCGGGACCTTTGACCTTTGACTTCCTGATACAGATATTCCGCGAAAAACGGCGCGAACGGGGCCATAATTTTAGAAAGTTCACAAAGCACAAAACCCAAAGCGGCCAAAGCCACTTGCCCGTCTTCCCCGCCGTCTTTTATTCTCTCGCGCGAACGGCGCAAATACCACTGTGAAAGGTCCGCTATAAAATCCCGGATGGCGCGGGTCGGTTCAAGCAGTTTGTATCGCTCCAGCCCGTCCGTCACTTCCCCGATTAATTGATTCAGTCTTGCCAGTATCCACCTATCCAGCGCATTTCTTGATTCATGATTCATGATTCTTGATTCTTTTTTATCGGCGTACAGCTGATAAAAAGCAAGGACGTTGGAAGCTAAATTAAAAACCTTTCTCACTACTTCATCAACCGTTTTTTCGTCAAAATTTTTCGGCTCGCCGGGCTGATTGACGCTATACATCCAGAAACGCAAGGCGTCCGCTCCATACTTTTCAATCATTGTCCGCGGCTCGACGATATTGCCGAGCGACTTGGACATTTTCTTACCCTCCGCGTCCAAAATATGCCCCAGACAAATGACATTTTTATAAGCTCGGCCTCTGCCCATGAGCCCTCCGATAGCGTGCAGGGTATAAAACCAGCCGCGCGTCTGGTCAATGGCCTCAGAGATAAAGTCCGCCGGATACGGAATATTCTGGAAAAACCCCCTCGCAACCTTTTTCTTATCAGCGTTAATCCGCGTTCCCCTCCATCCGCGTTTATCCGCGTCCTGAGCAAAGGGCATCGCTCCCGAATCAAACCACACGTCCATCACCTCTTTCACCCGCTTCATTTCTCCTTGCCCTGAGCCAATCGAAGAGTTCCCGCACTCGCAAGTAAGCGACATGTCGTCAATAAACGGCCGATGGGGGTCAATCTCTTTGCCGGTCCGAGCATCCACATAGATATTGGTCGGCTCGGCGAAACCGCCCAAAAGCCCCGGACTGAAAGTGCGGCTCTCTTCCCACAAATCGGTGATTTCATCAACCGAAAGGCCTTTGAGGTATTTTAGAAGCACCATAAGCGGCCCTTCATGAGAAACAATCACTATGGTTTCGCCCGCGTGCCGCTCCAAAATCTCCCTCGCGAACGCCGCTACTCTGTCCTCCACATTCTGCCAGCTCTCGCCGGTCTTGCCGCGAGCAGTTTTGTAATAAATATCGTGAGGCAGTTTGTTGTAGGCGAGCCGGTCAGGCTGGGCTTCCGCCACGCTGTCTTTCTGGCCGTCCCACTCACCGCTTTTCACTTCCCAAAGGGCGTCGGAAAATACGGGCTCCTTGCCTACAACTTTACCGATAATGGCCGCGGTCTGGCGCGCGCGGAGCACCGGTGAAGCAAAAATAGCGTCCACGCCACCCATTTTTTTTATTTGCTTTGCCGCCACCTTGGCGTTTTTCTCGCCTCTCTCGGTAAGCGGGTACCGGTCACGCGAACTGTCAAAAATGCCGATAATGTTTTTCTGGCTTTCGCCGTGGCGAACGAGCACCAACCGAGTCAGTTTTTTATTTTTACCGCGGCGGAAAAGTTCCTCAAACGAGCCGACAACTTGGCGTTTATCGCACGAAGCGCACTGCCAGACGGGCAAGGGCGCGCCCCAGTAGCGCTCGCGCGAAATCGCCCAATCTTTGACTTCCTTAAGCCATTCGCCGAAACGGCCATCTTTAATATATGGCGGTTCCCAATTGATTTTTTGATTTTCTTTTACCAGTTGGCGGCGGAGCTTGCTCATGGCGATGTACCAGGAATCGCGGGCAAAGTAGATAAGCGGGGTGGCGCAGCGCCAACAGTGAGGATAGCTGTGGTTCCATTTCTCTTTGGTAAAAAGCAAGCCGCGACGCGCGAGGTCTTTGATAATTTCAATGTCAGTTTCCTCGGATTTCACAAACTTGCCCGCAAGAAAACCGGTTTCTTCTTTAAAAGTCCCGTCCTCTTTGACAAGGTGATGGTTTCTTCTTTAAAAGTCCCGTCCTCTTTGACAAGGTGATACTTCGGTAACCCGACTTTCGTGCCCAGCTCAAAATCGTCCTGGCCGTACATTACCGCCGTATGCACGATGCCGGTTCCCTCTTCCGTTGTCACAAAATCAGCCGCGTACACCTTGAAGGCGTTTTCCAAAGACGCAGATTCACGCGGATTAGCATGCGGATTGTCGCGGACACTCCCCGACAAAACATCCTTCAGAAAAGGAAACGGTGCTTCGTATTCAAGCCCGATTAATTCCTCTGCCGACAATTCTGCTGAAATCTCGTAAGGTTTCTCCCTAAAAACCTCCGCTACCAGCTCTTTTGCTACGATATATCGTACGTGGTCTGATAAAACGAGGACGTATTTTATTTTTTGATTGACTGCCAATGCGACATTCCCCGGCAATGTCCAAGGCGTAGTCGTCCACGCCAGCAGGTACGTTTGCCCACCATTTGGAATTTGTCCGCCGGCTGGCGGATTGTGGTTTGTTTGTGATTTGCCTGCCCGCCGAAGGCTTGGCGCAGGCGGGGGATTTGTGATTTGGAATTTGACAGTTAAAGCCGTGTCTTTAATTGTCTCGTAGCCTTGCGCCAATTCATGCGACGAAAGCGCCGTGCCGCAGCGCGGACACCACGGCACCACTTTGTAATCTTTGTAGAGAAGTCCGCGCTCGTTGATTTTGGAAATTATGTTCCACACCGCCTCAATATAGTGGGGTTTGTAGGTAACATAGGGCCGTTTCAAATCAATCCAGTAACCGATTCTGTCGGTGAACTCCTCCCACTCTTTTATATACCGCCAGACGCTCTCTCGGCACTTTTTGTTGAACGCCCCAATGCCGTAGGTTTCAATTTCTTTTTTTGATTTCAAACCAAGCTCTTTTTCCACCCCAAGCTCCACCGGCAGGCCGTGCGTATCCCATCCGCCTTTGCGGCGGACATAAAAACCCCGCATGGTCTTGTAGCGGGTGATGGCGTCTTTGAACGCCCGCGCTTCAAGGTGGTGAATGCCCGGTTTGCCGTTGGCCGTCGGCGGACCCTCGTAGAAAATGAACTCCTTGCCCTGAGCTTTGTCGAAGGGGCCTTTTGGCGTGTTCTTGGCAAGAGACTTCTCAAAAATCCGACGCTCTCGCCAGAATTTGAGGATTGCTTCTTCCTGTTGCGATAATGTTTTCTTTTCCTTGTTCATATTCTCAATTCGCATGTGCGTATTCGCAACGCTATTCGCATACTACATTTGCTCCGACGTTTCAATACCGAGGAGCCACAAACCATTTTTCATGACAATGGTAAAAGCTTGCGTGAGCGCGACCCTGTAAGGAGAGGTTTTATCCTCCGCGTTGACAATTTGATTCTTGGCGTAATAACTGTTGAAGGCGGCGGCCAGTGCCGTAAGATAGGTGACCACGAGGTGTGGCGCGTACTCCTGTCCCGCTCGCTTCACCACCTCTGGAAAACGGGGTAGAAGCCGTTCAAGTAAGCTGGGCACTCCCCCTCCCCCACTTGGAGGTTTCACCTCCAAGTGGGGGATTTTTTCGGTTGCGGCTTTTGCCAAAACCGACTTGGCCCGAACATACGAGTATTGGAGATAAGGCCCAGAATCGCCTTCAAAGGAAATTGATTTTCCAAAATCAAAAACAATATCGCTGCCGATGGCCTGTTTCAGAATTGAATATTTGATGGCGCCGACCGCCACAATTTCCGCGATTTTATTTTTCTCCTTTGTTTCCAGTTCACGCTCTTCAAGTTTTTTGTGCACCATCGCCTCCATCGCCGCGATAAGCGACTCGGCGGTAATCACGTTGCCGACGCGCGAGGACATTTTTCCGCTAGGCAGACGAAGTATGCCGTGCGAGAGATGCTTGGTCTTCTTCGCCAGTTCCGGGAAAACCAGATTCATGGCGCGCAGAAGCACTTTGAAATAATCGTTTACTTCGTTTCCGGTAATAACTACCGACTGGTCGTACTTATATTTGTCATATTTTATTTTCGCCAAACCCAGTTCTTTCGCCTCGTAGGTCGGCAGCCCTTGCGAATTTATAAAAACCCGCGAGTGGAGGCCGCCTGCCTGCCGAAGCCCGGGCGCAGGCAGGTGCTTCTCACCGGGGAAAATAATCGCTCCTTGGCTTTTTTCAAAAACGCCTTGCCCGGTAAACTCTTCAACTGTTTTTTTGCCAATCTCGCCCGTTTCGCTCTCAAAAAAATGGTAGTCAAACTTCGTGCCGAGTTTTTTGTAAATTTCCTCAAAATATTCCAAACTGACTTGTCGGCCGGCGAGGTAAAGGATGTTTATCCGCTCGTCCGATTTTTCAAAAATCTTTTTATTCAGTTCGTGCATCTCCTCTTTTGCCGCCGCATCGGCCTCGTACGCTTCCGCTCCCGACTTGTATGCCTCTCCCAAATCTTGAATCGTGAATCTTGAATCGTGAATCTTCTTGCTCTTCATTCCCCAAACCGCCTTGGCGACATGAAGCCCGATATCGCCCTGATAGCAGGCGCGCTTCACTTCCGCGCCTTGAAATTCAAACAGGCGCGAGACGCTCTCGCCGATGGCGTTGCTCATCAAATGCCCGATGTGAAATTCTTTAAACGGGTTCGGGTCGGTGTACTCCACCATCACCTTTTTACCGACAAGCAAATCGTTTTGGCCGAAATCCTGAGCATGCCGAAGGATTTCGGCTATGCTCTCCGTAAAAAATTCCCGCGACAGGTAAAAATTGATGAAGCCCGCTCCGGCAACTTCAATCCTTTCAATCTCTGGCGGTCGCTTTAGTACGATATATCGTACTATTCCCGCCGCAAGAGAGAGCGGATTCATTCCGACAGATTTCGCGTGTACAAGCGCAACATTGGTAGAATAATCGCCGTGTGAAATATCCGCCGGATGCTCCAAGGAAACACTTTCACCTTCAATGCCAAGCGCTTGCAAACTCTTGTGCACCAACTTTTTTATTTTATCTTCAATCATTTTTCTTATTCATGATTCCTGATTCTATATTCTTGATTCCCGCCTCTTCGGCGGGTCGCCGATGAGGCGACTACTTCCTCCCGGTGCTGCCAAATTGCCCTTTGCCGCGGCTCGTCTCACCAAGCGTCTCGGCTTCAACCAGCTTGGCGCGAGCCACCGGCAAAATCACCAGTTGGGCCACTTTGTCGCCTTTTTCAAAAACGTACGGCCGGTCGCTCAAATTCACAAGATGGACGTTGTATTCGCCGCGAAAACCGGCGTCAAAAACCCCGCCCATGGCGTGCAGCCCAGCCTTGGCGATACTGCCTTTGTCTTTGACGATAGCGACATAACCGTCTGGCAGTTCCAGCGCGAAGCCGTTTTGAAATCGGTGATGGCCGCCGGGCGGAATGGTCGCCTCTTCAAGCGAGTATAAATCAAGCCCCGCGTCGCCCGGATGGGCGTAGGACGGCAGCTTCGCTTCGGGATGCAGACGTTTAATTTTCACTTCCAGCATGCGGCAATTGTAGCAATTTTCCGACTCTTTCCCAAATCAAACGGCTCACTTCTTCAATTGACAAAATATTCCCGTTCTTCCGGACATAATGAATTATCGTCCATTTTTGTTTCCGCGCGACAGTAAGATACGCCGCCGCCGCACCTTTCAAGTGACTTAAGTCGGCCTCGTGAATGTCTCGCTTTTTGCCTTTTGTGTAGGGACGCTCGCCTTTTTGGTCAACGAATTTCTGGCCGATTTCCGGTGGTACATACAAAAGAATCGTCAGGTCGGGCTTTGGGATGTCAAAAATGCCGTACTCCAGTTCAATCAGCCATTTCAAAAACTTTTCCCGCTCTTTTTGGTTTTTAATTTTCCCCGCCTGGTGCCCCATGTTTGCCGAAACATAGCGGTTGCTTATGACAGTCTTCCCTTCCGCGAGAGAGCGGCGAATGTCAAAAGACTTATCGTAGCGGTCAACGGCGTAAAACAGCGAACCGCGATACGGGCCGACCTCTTCGGCCGTGCCATACTCGCCGCAGAGATATTTTTCGGCAAAGTAGGCGGACGGCTTGCCGTACTGCGGAAAATCCGCCAACTCAAAAGGCACGCCTAGTTTCTTCAACTGCTCCGCCAAAAATTTTGTCTGCGTCGCTTTGCCCGAGCCGTCAGTGCCTTCAATCACAATAAATTTTCCACGCTTCATAACAGAATACTACTGTATGGCTTTCCAAAAGAAAAGGCGTGAGGTTAGTCACGCCGCGTGCATTTAGATAAATCCGCTAGGCCAAACGTGCATGTGGATTGTTGGGCTCTATCTCAACCAACCTTTTTCTTAACCTTTTAACTTTTTCCTCATCAACCTTCAGATCGGGATTCAGCTTGGGACCCGCTAATTCAATCGCAAGTTGGTTCCACACGTTATTGAACTCGGAAATGTGTGCGAAAGTTGGTTTTAGATTCATAAAAGATCTTTCTGTTTTTTCTTAGTGAATCATACATCTTTCAACCCTGCGCGCGCAAGACCATATTAATCTTCTGGCCAATTCTTATGAAATCCTTCTCCTTCTTGCCGCGCGTCGTTTCCGCCGGAGTACCGAGGCGTATGCCAGAAGGATCTACAGGCGAACGTTCGTCAAAGGGAATCGTGTTTTTATTTACGATAATCCCCGCTTCCTCCAACTTCTCGCTTGCCTCTTTTCCTCCTATCCCCCCTGCCCGAAGCGGAGTCGAAGGGTTACCGCCGTTCCACGTATCAACCAGAATCAAATGCGAATCGGTGCCGCCGGAAACAATCCGCCAGCCGAGTTTCTGAAGTTCGTCGGACAGAGCTTTGGCATTTTTTATAACTTGTGCCGCATATTTTTTGAAAGCCGGCGTGGCCGCTTCTTTGAGAGCCACGGCCACCGCCGCGATTTGGTTGAGATGCGGCCCGCCCTGCAGGCCCGGGAAAACCGCCTTATCAATCTTTTTATCCAGCTCGCGAGCGCCTGCCCGACCGATTAATTCGGGCGGGTCTTTACGGCAAAAAATCATGGCCGCGCGGGGGCCGCGCAGCGTCTTGTGTACTGTAGTTGTTACCACATCCGCGAGGGCCTGTCCGCCTTCGGCGGAAAACGGCGAAGGATACGCGCCTCCGGCAACCAGTCCGGCAAAGTGCGACATGTCCACCATGAGAAGCGCGCCCGACACATCAGCAACCTCCCGAAACTTGCCGAAGTCAATCACACGCGGGTAGGCAGTGTAGCCGGCGACAATGATGTTTGGCTTTTCTGAAATCACCGTCGTTTTTAGCGCCTCATAATCAAGTGTTTCCGTTTCCTTGTTAACGCCGTACGGTACTTGAACCCAAAATTTGCCGGATGCCGAAACCCTGTGGCCGTGAGTGAGATGGCCGCCGTGGTCAAGCGACATGCCCATCACTTTGCCGCCTTGCGGCACGAGGGCAAGATAAACGGCGAGATTGGCGGGCGAACCCGAGAGCGGCTGGACGTTAACGTGCCACTCTGACGGGTCAAGTTTAAAAAGTTTAAGCGCTCGTTCTTGCGCCAGCGACTCAATTTTGTCCATAATGGTATTGCCGCCGTAGTAACGGCGGCTCGGATAGCCCTCGGCGTATTTGTTGGTCAGTTCCGAACCAAGCGCTTCCAAAACGTCTTTTGAGACGTAATTCTCCGAAGCGATGAGATTGATGACTTTCTTCTGCCGCTTCCTTTCAGCCTCAATCAGTTTTTTAATTTGTTTGTCCTTCATGAGATTGAAGATTTAAATTGAGAAACTGAAATTATTTCCTTGATGTCATTTTCACAAACGAATTTTTTGCCGTCCGTTTTCTTGGCCGAAACGGTTGACGACAATAACGAGTTTTCCACCCGAACATTGGGCGCGTACCGCCATACCAAGGCGCCCGAAACGGCAAACAATAAAAATCAGATGCTGGCGGCTATAACAATTTGAATGCCCTTCATAGCCGTCATTGTATCAATCGGTATCAAAAAGAAAAGAGCCGTTCGGACTTTTGGTTTTCAACGGAAACGTCTTCTAACAACTGCTCCACTCTACAATTAAATTACCTCGTTTTCTAAATTACCTTACTTTCTATCACAAACAACATATACATTATCGCAACAGAGAAAATCGCCTACATGTCATCACATTTGTCAACATACACCAATTTATGACGGCCGTGTATAATTGGTGTATGGACACTCTTGAAGAGGCCGCCGCAAAACGGGCACGGAGGCATAATATCCAAAGAGCGATTTTGCAAACCATCGCGGTAGCGGGAGTATTGAGCGTCGCCATCGTCGCGCCGAACGCTTTGCAGGTACTTAGACAACTCGGCTACAAACCGCACAAACGGCACAAAGAAGTCATTGCTCGCTCGCGCTCGCGGCTCCTTGAGCACGGCCTCATCTCCTACAATCGGCAAGGACTTCTGCGCCTTACGCCAAAAGGCGAGGCCAAACTGCGACAACTTGAAGCGCACGAATACCGATTGAAAAAACCAAAAAAATGGGACGGAAAATGGCGCGTCCTTAGTTTTGACATTAGGGAAAATCGGCGTGCTACTCGCGACAAATTGCGTTTTGCCTTACGAGCGATTGGTTTTGAAAAACTGCACCAGAGCGCCTGGGTTTACCCTTATCCGTGCGAAGACTTGATTACTCTTATTAAGGCGGACTTTAAAATCGGCAAGGATGTCCTGTATATAATCGCCGACAGTATTGAAAATGATCGGGCATTGAGAAAATACTTCAACTTACCTCCTGAAAATAAATGATAACGAAACGGGGAAGGTGGTCTCCGGACTCATACACCAATTATACACGGCCGTGTATAATTGGTGTATGAGAGAAGGAAGAGGTTGTATTGTATGACAGTATGACGGGCAAAAGAAAAACGCAAGTAAAAAGAACTTCGGAAAGTTCACCGACATTACTTCCCTGCGATATTTCCGAGATGCTTTGGGTTAAAAAGCCGGTCGCTTCCTTCGAGAAGATAAACGTCTCTAACGCCGGCCTTGGTCATGGCTCTCCAGCACGGCTCACAGCACCACCAGTGGCCCCAGAGATAGATATCGGCGCCGGCGGTCTCAAGACCGAGACGGCGGGCGGCGGCAATCACCAGAGTCTCGGCGTGGTTTTTTGCCGAAGCGCAGCCGGGGCAGAGCCAGTATTTTCGGCCCGAAGGAATTTTTAAAAGCTTGCGGACGCACCAGCCCCGCCGGTGAAGGCCCAAAAGAATTTTGTTTTTCAGAGCCGACTGACTGGCGGCGCGAGCGATAACCGTATCGTCTTTTACCAGCACCGCCCCGGTCGGATGATAGTGGTCGGTTGACAGCTCTCGGCAAACCGATGCCGCCGCCCGCATAAATCTGTCGTCAGCGGTAACATATTTGATTGCGCGGCCGGGGGCGATATATGGAAAGGCAATGTTCATGGGGGATATTGTAGCAAAACTTTTGCTGATGGCGATACCGGCGCAAACATACTATAATCTCAAAATGGCTAAATTTGATGAAATCTATCAGTCGCTCCTCGGCGATATAATGACCGCGGGCATGGCCGAAGTGAATGACCGCACCGGTCACGAAACTAAAGCCTTGCCGGGCGTTCATTTCAGCACTGACTTGAAAGAAGACGGTTTCCCGCTATTGACTCTCCGCAAGATACCGATACCTATGTTCGTGGCCGAGCAGGTTTGGTTTATCACGGGTGCGCGGAAGCCGGAAATTTTCCTGCGACAATTTACAAAAATCTGGGACATATTCACAAACCCGGGGGATGTGGTAACCGTCGCCTACGGCTATCGCTGGCGCAAACATTTCGGACGAGACCAACTGGGCCTTTTAATCAAACTCCTGAAAAACGACCCGAGTTCGCGGCACGGCGTCATTGTCACCTGGGACCCCGCCCAAGACGGCCTCGGCGGGGCGATAAAAAAGAACGTGCCTTGCCCTTACACATTTACGGTAAATATTATCGGCGGGCGGCTTAATCTCCACAATATCGTGCGGTCAAATGACGTCATTTTAGGTCTGCCTTCAGACGTGGCCGGCTTTGCGCTACTGGCGCACATACTCGCCCAAAAGCTCGGCGTTCGTCCCGGCTGCTATTCCCATTCCATTTCAAACGCTCATGTCTACGACACGCACTATTTCGCCGCCGAAGAAATGCTGAAAAGGAAAAACGAGCACAAAAAAATAACTCTGATGTTACCTAAAAATGCTTTTGACCGAGCGGAAAAACAAGATAAAAAACTTGTGGAGGAAATTGTTGAAAACCTGACAAGCCAATACAAACCCCTCAACCACATCAAGGGTCTCAAAATAGTTTTGTAAAAGTATGCTTTCTTTAATAGTCGCCGCATCGGAAAATAACGTCATTGGTCATCTCAACAAAATCCCGTGGCACATGCCGCGGGATTTGAAGCATTTTGCCGGCGTGACAAAAAATCACACCGTTATTATGGGACGCAATACTTACCAATCGATTTTTGAACGGCTGGGGAAACCTTTGCCGGAAAGAAATAATGTGGTCGTAACTCGTAATACCGATTTCAAAGCTCCCGGCTGCACTGTCGTCCATTCGCTTGAAGAAGCCCTCAATAAAACTGCCCGAGAAAAAGAAGTCTTCGTCATCGGCGGCTCCCAGCTCTACGTTGAAGCCTTGCCGACAGCCGATAAAATATACCGCACCCTCATCCACGCCACTATCGAAGGCGACGCCTTCTTCCCCACTCTCAACCCTGCGGAATGGAAACTAGTCGAATCAAAATTTGAAGCTAAGGATGACAAAAACCCATTTGACGCGAACTACGAAACCTACGAACGGGTACGGTCACAAAACAAGAATCTTACTCCCTGATTCTCTCCCTGATATTTACTATTTTCTATTTTCTATTTACTATTATCCCCATGAGCGTCATCACCAAAAAACAAATTCTGGAACGAGTGCAAAAAGGCGAAATTGTATTTTCGCCTTCGCTAGACATTTTCCAGCTTCAGGAACACGCCGTTGACCTGCGCTTGGGCTTTACTTTTCTGATTCCCAAAATCTGGCACTTGACGGCCCGCGGCCGAGAGTCGCTCGACATCACCCATTTCGACAAACAGAACGGTGAATTTTTTGACGTGGTGGAACTGGAAGAAGGTCAGTATTTTGAGCTCCTGCCGCAGGAATATGTTTTGGTCTCAACGCTTGAAACAATCAAGGTGCCGAAGGACCTGATGGCCGTCGTTTATCCACGCTCCTCAACCAACCGCAAAGGGCTCTCGCTTGACCTGACGGGCATAGTTGACTCCGGCTACGAGGGCCAGCTAACGCTCCCCATCCGCAACAATACCCGCTCTCAGGCGGTGCGGCTCTACCCGGGCGAGCGCGTCTGCCAGATTGTGTTTGAAGAATTGACTGGACCGGTCAACGCCCGCAAAAGCAAGTATCATAAAAAAGATATCGTGGAAGGAGTTACGCGCGAAAAGCGCGACGAAGCGACGCTTGTCATGAAAGGCGAGATTCGGAAATTGAAAAACGAGTATTCGGTGGTAAAGAAAGAAGAAAAGAAATAAAAACGAGGCAACTGTGATTTTCTTATCGACGCAGCGCAGCGCTCGAAAAAAGAGATTACGAGCGCACTTCCACTCCCATCGACCTACAAGACCCTTCAATCATCTTCATGGCCGCTTCCACGCTGTTGGCGTTTAGGTCTTTCAGTTTCTTTTCGGCAATCTCACGGACTTTCGCCTTGCTGATGGTGCCCGCCTTGGTGGCCGCGTTTTTGCCCGAACCTTTTTCCTTGCCGATGGCCTTCAAAATAAGCGAAGTGGCGGGGGGCGTCTTGAACGCGAGATCAAAAGTCCGGTCTTCATAAACTAAAACCTCCACCGGCACGATATCGCCTTTCATGTTTTTGGTACCTTCGTTGAAACGAGTGACAAACTCGCCGATGTTGACCTTGGCTTGACCGAGCACCGGGCCAATGGGCGGTGCCGGATTGGCCTTTCCGCCTTCAATCAAAAGTTTTAGTTTTTTAACTGGCTTTCTCATAAAACTCGCAAATTTACGAATCCGCGCGAATGACGCGAATAGGTCTCAAATATTTATTTCTAAAATTAACAATAATTCCTAGCCTATACTTACTGGCGTCTTCTAAATATCGCAACATTTGCTCGTAATCTTCTCTTGAAACCACAGGCTTTGCCTTGAAGTCAAGGAGAAGCTGGTTATTTATAGCAAAATCAACAATGTTTGTAAACTTATTTTCTATTTGAGCAATCGGTAGCGCTTCTTCACGCTTATAGGCAATTGCATTCTCCTTTAGAAGCGTCTCAAAATACTCCGCATACTGACGTTCACGACAATACCGTCCCAACTCATTGTGAACTTTGAACAAAAATCCCGTTATCCTATAAGAAAGTTCCGGGTAAATGATTTTATTTGTGTCATTCGCGTTCATTCGCGTAATTGGCAGTGCTAAATCTTCTTGACCTGAAGAAAATCTAATTCAACGGGTGTTTCGCGTCCGAACATGCTCACCAGCACCTTGACCTTCCCCCGCTCGTTGTCCACCTCCCCGACCTTGCCTTCCAAATCCTTGAACGGCCCGTCCACAATCACCACCGCATCGTCAAGCTCAAGGTCAATGTTGTGCTTGACCACGCCCGAATTCATCCGGCTGAAAAGCGCTTCCACCTCGGCTTTATCAAGCGGCACCGGAAAGACGCCGGAGCCGACAAAACCAGTGACGCGCGGCGTGTTTCGGACCACATACCAAGAGTCGTCGGTAACCACCATATCCACCAAAACATAGCCCGGATAAATTTTCTCATCTTCCTCAACCCGTTTGCCGCCTTTGATTTTGATTTTCTTTTCGGTCGGCACCAAAACGTTGAAAATCCTGTCCTCCATGCCGAGGGATTCAATGCGCTGTTTGAGGTTGCGCGCCACGGCGCTCTCATACCCGGAGTAGGTGTGAATGGCGTACCAATTGCGGCCTTCTTGGATTTTTTGTTTGCTCATAGCTTTGCTAAACCGATACTAATATACGAATGGTACTAATGATACTAATGGCTACTAATTCGCGCATACCACATTCGTAGCTATTCGTTTCATTCGTACCAGTAGTAGATTGGTAGCTGTTATATAATTTTCCCTAAAATCAAGGAGAAAAGGTAATCAAACGCCCCGAGATAAAAGGCCGTGACGAAGGAAATGATAATAACGACGACGGTGTAAACGAACGCCTGTTTTCGCGTCGGCCAGCTGACATGCGACAGCTCAACCTTGGTTTCCTGCAAATATTCCTTGATTTTCATAAATGTATGTTACTTACCCCAGCACCAAAGGTCAAACGGGCTCGCGCCGCGCCCAACTGAAGGCGGTCATATTCGGACGCGCGCTTGCCTTGGGATTGGTGCGGGGTAATGAAAAACATAGTCCCTTCGTTCCTTGTTTTTCTATTAAAAAAGGCCTTTCGGCCGGAACATCTAAAGGATACTCCTTTCCTAAAACTTGTCAACAATTCAAAATCTTTCCTAAACGCTTGCTAATCCGCCATCCTTTACAATACTGCAACATTCCCAGATAAGACGGCAGATTAATTCTACACACCCGCGCAAACATTCGTCTCTTCGTTGTAGTACGCAATATCCGATAGTGCGGTAGAGAAACATAGCCAAGAAAATCAATGCCTCGCCGCAGTTTACGAATGATAACTTTGCTCGGATGGAGTTTCAGCAAAAGCTTACGGCCCAAAAAATCGCTTATCTTGCCAACTAACGTTTCCAAAACGATGGCACCCCCACCGAGTATCGCAAAATCATCGCAATAGCGTATGTAGTATTCTTCTTTGAGTTCGTGTTTGACAAACTGGTCCAGTTCGTTGAGATAGATATTTGCAAACAACTGGCTCGTAACATTGCCGAGGGGCAAGCCTTTACCCAACACTGTATAAAACGAGGAAATAATGACATGAATGAGCGCTAACAGTTTTTCATCAGTAATTCTTTTTGAGATTAAAGAAAAAAGAACGCTATGGTCAATGTTGTCAAAGAACTTTTTGACGTCGCATTTCAAAACAAAAGCGTTTCTTGTGTAATTTGCGCTCGCCTTTCGCACAAAGATTTCAAAACGCTTCACCCCCGCGTGCGCACCTTTGTATTTCCTAGACGCAAAAGAGTCGTGAATGAATGTTTTATCAAAAATCTGATACAATATCTGATACACTGCTTGAAACAGGACTCGGTCGCGAACGCTCGCGATATGAATAATGCGCGGCTTTGGGTCGGAAATCAGTCGGCACACATACGGGTCGTTAACCCACTCGCCTCGCATAAGACGCTCGTACAGAGAAAAAATATGCTCTTCAAGACGCAACTCAAATTTGGCGACCGCGCTATTGCTTCGCTTCCCTCTTGAAAATTGCCGCCAAGCAAGTAAGAGGTTTTCAAGAGAAATTACATCATAAAAATTAACTTCATGATGCCCCCCCCCCGACACGACGCTTCCCATAATTTTCAAGCTTCGGCTTTTGCATAAGGACATTTATTGTATCGCGGAAAAATTATCCAAGCGAGACAAGCTTGGTATTCACGCGCAAATTGAAAAACAATCTCTCATCTGCTTGTCGCTCGCGGTAGAATCGGCCTTCAAACCAAAACAACTCAAACAAATCCCGCTTGAAAATCTGCGGGTGCAAATAGAAATGCTCAAACACCTCATAAGAACCGAATCTGAATTGCATATAATTACTGAAAAAACCTATATCCGCCTAGCCGAGCAAATGGTAGAAATCTCCAAAATGACCAACGGCTGGCTCACCTACACCACGCAAAAAGGCTTGTAACAAGCCTTTTTGGGAAACTTCCTCGCGAGCACGCAAGTTCGCATGCGCATTGTCCGGATTGTCCCAGTTGATGTTGAACTTGCAGTCGTTCCAATTCGCGTTCGGCACCTTACCGTCAGAATGGCGCGAACCTTTTATTGCCAATCTTCGTCCGTATCACCGAGTACCGTTTACACAATACTCTGCGTTATGCACCCCCGAGGTATATCCGGCGTAGTATAAAAGTTGGCAAGCAGTTTCTGTGTATGGGTAAATTGTTATTCAAAAACTTGAATCAATTTCGCAACCCGCTTTATTATAGAAAAACTCCCCACCAGGCACAAGCCAAAATGGGGAGATGAAGGAAACAAGGCAGAAAGATTAAAGGGAAACTGCCTCGCGAGCACGCAAGCGCGCATGCGCACTGCCCGGATCGTCCCAGTTGATGCGGAACCCGCAGTCGCGCCAATCCGCGGGCGGCACCCCACCGCCAGAAAGGCGCGAACCCGAACAGAGCGTGACATTTTCGATGTCCAAGTGCTTGCCTGTCTCCAGGAAATACTTGAGCTCGTGAAGCATACGCTCCGTCAAGGTCACGCCTTTGGTCTCCTGCCTCTTGAGGTCATTGGCCGATAGATTTTTGAGTCCCTTATCGGCTTCAACCACATCTCGAACCCAGATGGCGTAAGTGCCGTCGCGATTGGGATCGCGATCATTTTCGGTGACCGAAGCGTCAAGGTTATCATAGTAGCACCAGCACTTAAAGCGCTTGACGCAAGTCTCGTAGATGCCGTTGAGCGTCATACCCTTGGCGACGACGATGAGACGCTCGAACACCTTCTTTCCGAGGCGGGAGTTTCACCTGCGAGAAATCGGCGATAATGCCGAAGACCTCGCGATAGAAACATTCCCACTGCTTTACCTGGTCGGTGAGAGTCGCCGGATCCGGAAACAAGCTAGCGACCTTTTGAATGAAGGCGCCTTTGTTGCCAATGATGGCGTTGGCGGCCTCAAACGAAAGCTCAGTCGGCACTCCCTTCGGAAGCAGGCTGTAGATTTCGTTGAGCTGGCCAGGTGTTGCCGGACGCGGAGTTGTTGCTAAGGCGGTCTCATTGTTCTTGTTCATGAGCAGTCCTTTTTGTTGATTTTCCAAAGAACAGTCGGGGTAAACCCTAATGGCTTATCCTCTGTTCTGGCAGAATTATACAGCATAAGCAACATGAATGTCAAGGCCCCGGGGCGCTTTGCGCCGCGGGGCTTATTTCGTGTTATTCGTCTTCATTCGTAATTGGTGTCATGTCACCGAATCTCGTACGTAATAGAAACCTGCGAAGTGATTTTGTTGGTGCCGCTCGGCAGTTCCGGCGCGGCTCTGCCAGCGCTCGCCATGCCCATTTCCGCCTTGGCGTAGTAAATTGGTCCGGGAAAGTCACCGTTTTCGGAGAAACTGACAATGCGCATGAGAGACACTCCCAAATCTTTAGCCAAACCCCGAGCACTGGCTTTAGCGTCGGCAATGGCCTTGGCTCGCGCCTGCTTGACCGCCTCTTCTTCTTTGTCAACGCTGAAGGTGAGGCCGCTTAAGTTGGTGGCGCCGAGCTCGCCAAGCTGGCCGATGATTTTGCCGGCGTCCGCCAACTTTCTAACTTTGACTTCAACGGATTCGGTAACCACATAGGCCGCCAAAACTTGCTTGCCGTCCGGTTGCGGATACGAGCGGCTCTCGGTCACGCCGTATTCA
Organism: Candidatus Tayloriibacteriota bacterium; assembly: GCA_016188455.1. Classification (GTDB taxonomy): domain Bacteria; phylum Patescibacteriota; class Minisyncoccia; order Phycocordibacterales; family SIBU01; genus SIBU01. The sequence goes on from JACPHR010000001.1 coordinate 17,145, forward strand.
TAGCGCGGGTAAATGTTGTAGCCGGAAACTTTGACGTCATCTTTGGCTACGCCGCTTTCGGCCAAAAAGGCCAAAATGGCGGCCTCGCTCTTGGCCACCGCCTCCTGCGCCTCGCCAACCACCAAAGATTCTTCCTGAATACCGAAGGAAAACGCCGCAATGTCGGGCTTCACCACCACCTCGCCCTTGCCTAAAACCGTAATGGTCGTCTGGGGCGCGATGTCTTTGCCGATAAGCGACCAGCCTTTGATTTCCGAAATGGTTTTTGAGAAAAGAAATAATGCGAGAAGTTCAAACATAAATATAGTATAGCCCTAAAAAATGATAAAGCAAGAGGTTGAAAGTTAATGATAAGCGTCCTTGCGCGGTTTGATGGAATGAAGAATTACCTCCTTACCGGAAATATCGTACCGAATCCGATAGTGCTTAATACGAATACGCCATTGACCGTCACCGAAGGATATATCGGTAAGTTTTTTAATTTTGAACTGATGAGAAAGATTGTACGGGTCGGCGGAAAGAATGCCTTTTACCTCCCAGGTAATATGCAAAACATCCCGGTTTCTCCTTGCAATCCCTTCAAAGTCACGCCGAAAGCGCGTGGTTTCAACAACACTAAACGCCATATTTTTTTTCCATCCTTGCCAAAAAATCTCCTAGCGGTTTTGCCTTCCCAGCCTTATATTCCTTCCATGACGCTTGAATCTGTTTTTTGAGCGCCTCGTTCTGACTGTCCAGATAATCTTCAAACTCGTCAATGTCAATAAGCGCGGCTACGGGATAGCCGTCTTTCTCAAGCACGAAGCGCTCTTTCTTGAGCCGCACGCGCTTGACAATAGCCCCCAGATTAACGCGAGCTTTGGTAATGGGAATAGTGGTAGTCATAAAAAGTAAGATTGATTAATGTTAATCAAGCTTAAGTATACACTGCGGCGTAACCCTGTCAAATCGCCAGCTGGATTAGAAAACTCTCCCCGCCTCAAGCACCCCAGCACCAGAGGTCAAACGGGCTCGCGCTTCGCCCGACAAGGTATGTGGCTATTCGCCACCCGCGCTCGCCTTAGGATTGGTGCGGGGTTAGTATCTGCCACTACAAATCCTGCCTGCCAGAGACATGCTGGATTTGGTAGGCAGATACTAAGTTCTCAAAAAGCGAGACGACCGTCATGGGGCCGACGCCGCCGGGCACCGGCGAAATGGCGCCGACAATGTCTTTAACGCTCTCAAAATCAACATCGCCGACAAGCCGGCGCTTGGGAATTTCCTCTTCCAGCTTCTTGGCATGAGTCGCATGGAATGCATCGCCTTCAAGCGAATTGATGCCCACATCAATGACTGTTTGACCGGCCGAAACATAATCTTTGGTAACGAGGCGCGGCTTGCCCGCGGCTACAATCAAAATGTCGGCGGCCCGCGAGAGCGCGGCGGCGTTCAAAGTCTGACTGTGGCAAACGGTTACCAAAGCGCCTTCGCGCCGCAAGAGCGTCGCTATCGGGCCGCCGACCAAAGCCGACCGGCCAATGACCGTCGCCTTCTTGCCAGCGACCGGAATTTTGTAAAAACGAAGAAGAGAAAGGACGCCTCGCGCCGTGGCCGGCGCGACGGCGCGCGGGTCGCCGGATTCAAAAAGTTTCTTGTTCTCCGCTGTCAACCCGTCAACATCCTTGGGGGTAATAATGACGTCAATGATTTTCTGCTTGTTGAGCCTAACCGGCATCGGCAGTTGGACAACAATGCCGTGAATGCTTCGGTCTTGATTAAGTTTCTCAATCGCCTTCACCAAAACTTTTTCGGCCGCGTCATCGGAAAATTTTTGATGCACAAAACCGGCGCCGATTTTTTCGGCGAATTTTCTTTTCTGCTCAATGTAGACGCGGGACTCATCAAGGTTGCCGATTTGGATAATGGCCAGGGTGGGTTTCTGGCCACTTTGAGCCATCATCCGCTTCAAGCGGGCGATACCCTTATCGCGGAGCGTCCGGCCGTCAAGAAGTTTTGGCATTTTCAAGTTTATACCCTCATTGGTAAGAGTTTGGACATTCATTATAAAGAAGTATAACATGGAGGGGCGCGGCGAAAACTTGGTTATAATCAATCTCTACCGGGGAAATTGGTGCTTATGTATTTGGACAATTAGTAAATCGGCGCATAAACTGAACATGAAACAAAACTGGTTTAAGAAAAAAAATGTCTATATCCCGACAATTGTCGTGGCGATTGCGGTGCTGATATTCATCTATCGTTCAAACCGACAAGAGCCTTTGACGTCGGCGGTTGCCGTAAAACGGGAAAGTATCGCCCAAGAAGTCACCGTGGCCGGCACGGTCAAAGCCAAAGAGGCTGTTACCTTGGCTTTTGAAAAAAGCGGCCGGTTGAGAACCGTCAACGTTGCAGTGGGCGACAGAGTGGACGAGGGCGACGTGCTTCTGGCCCTTGAGAACGGCGTGGAATCATCTTCGGTGGAAGACGCCAAAGCCAAGCTGGCTTCCAAACAAGCTCATTACGACGACCTAAAAAAGGGCGGCCAGCCGGAAGAAATCAACTTGAGAGAAAGCGAGCTTGATAAAGCCAAATCTGACTTAGCCGCCAACTACGCCGCCGCGCCGAACATCATCCTTGATGCCTTCAACAAGGCCGACAACGCGGTGCACCGCCAAGCCGACATCCTCTTTGGCAACACGCTGAGCAACAACCCCCAGCTCAATTTCTATTCGGCGGACCAGCAGGCGGCTTTGGACGCTCAGAGCGGCCGCTACGCCATGGAAGGCATCTTCAATAATTTTAAAACCCTGATTCAGACGCCGCTATTAAACGAAACGAGACCGACACCGAGAACGCCCTCGTCCAAGCCAAAAATTATCTGCTGACCGTCAATAACTTCCTAATCAAAACCAATAAAGCCCTCAATGCCGCCCTTAATCTTTCCGACAGCGCGCTCACTACGGACAAAGACGCCTTAAACACCGCCCGGACAAACATCAATACCGCCCTGACAAACATCACGGACCAAATCCAAAATATCGGTACCCAAAAAATTACGGTGCAAACCGCGAAAAACGAACTGGAGCTGACAAAAGCCCCGGCCACCGAGGAAGCTCTGGCCGAGGCTTTGGCCGACATCGGCAGTGCCGAAGCCAACGTTAAAAACGCCCAAGCGCTGCTCTTAAAAACTTACATCCTGTCGCCCATGACCGGCATCGTCACCAAGCAAGAAGCTAAAATAGGAGAAATCGCGGGCGCGAACCAAACCTTGGTCTCGGTTATGAGCGGCAACTTTAAAGTTGAGGCTTTCGTGCCGGAAGTTGACGTGGCCAAAATGGCGGTAGGCAATTCAGCCGCCATCACCCTGGACGCCTACGGTAGCGACATAATTTTTCCGGCGCGGGTCGTAAAAATTGACCCGGCGGAAACCGTCATTGACGGGGTCTCTACTTACAAAACCATCCTGGAGTTTGACAAAGACGATGTTCGGGTACGCTCGGGACTGACGGCCAATACGACGATTGAGAGCGCCAGACGCGAAAACGCCTTGGCTATTCCCCAGCGGGCCGTCTACGAAAAGGGCGGCAGGAAATTCGTCCGCGTCACCAGAGGCGCGAACCGCTCGGAAGAGCGGCCGGTTGAAACGGGCATCAGAGGCTCAAACGGCGACGTTGAAATCGTGAGCGGCTTGCGGCAAGGAGAATTCGTCGTCACGGCAAGCAAAGTAAAATAGCATGGCTCTGATTGAGATAAAAAACGTCAGTAAAACTTACACCGACGAAGGCGCGGCCACCACCGCGCTCAAAAACGTTTCCTTTGCCGTAGAATCGGGCGATTTCCTTGCCGTTATGGGGCCGTCAGGCTCCGGCAAATCAACTCTGCTTCATATTTTGGGATTCTTGGACAAACACAGCGAGGGCGCATACTTCTTCCAAGGCAAAAACGTGTCACTCTATAACGACATGGAATTGGCCAAAATCCGCAACCAAGAAGTCGGTTTTATTTTCCAAACCTTCAACCTTTTGGCGCGCACCAGCGTCTTGGAGAACGTCAAACTGCCTCTCCTCTATTCAGAGGTGCCGGAGGGCGATTGGGACTCTCTGGCGCGAGAGGCCGTTGAAGCGGTCGGCCTTTCCCACCGATTGAACCGCGAACCGTCGCAGCTTTCAGGCGGCGAGCGCCAGAGGGTGGCCATCGCCCGCGCCCTCATCAACAAGCCTAAAATTATTTTCGCCGACGAGCCTACTGGCAACCTTGATTCAAAATCGGGTCAAACGGTGATGGACATCATCCAAAAATTAAACGACGCGGGTCATACCGTCATTCTTATCACCCACGAAACCTACACCGCCCTAAATGCCAAACGGATTATCCGTTTGCAAGACGGGATAATTGCAAGCGACGAAAAAGTGACGAACCGACGCCAAGCGTTTGAAAAATTCGTAAAATAGAAAATACTATTTGATATGCTCCTTACTTACCATTTCAAAAACGCCCTCACCGGACTTAAAACGAACAAAACCCGTTCGTTTTTGACCATTTTAGGCATTGTCATCGGCATCACCGCCATCATTCTCGTTATGTCTCTGGGGGCGGGTGCCCAAAATTTCATTCTCTCCCAAGTTCAAGGGCTCGGCACGAAAACCATCGCCGTTATTCCGGGACGCCAGCCGAAGGGGCCGTCCGACGCCGCCCAAATCTTCAGCGACTCGCTCAAAGAAAAAGACCTAGTTGAGCTCAAGAAAAAATCAAATGTCCCAAACCTCGCCAAAGTGATGCCGGTGGTCTTCGGCGGCGAGACCAGCCTCTATGAAAATAACACCTATCGGCTGACCGTCTTCGGCGGCACCGAGCTCATCTCAAGCATTTTTGACTTGGCGCCGGCGGAAGGGCAATTTTTCACGGAAGATGAGGTCAAAAGCCGAGCCAATGTGGCGGTCATCGGCTCGAAAGTCAAAGAGGAATTGTTCGGCGCGGGCGAAGCCGTCGGCCAAAAAATCAGAATCAAAAACCTAAACCTGCGAGTGATCGGCGTCCTGCCGAAAAAAGGCCAGGTGTCGTTTTTCAACTTTGACGAAATCGTAATCCTGCCCTATACCACCGCCCAGGAATACATTTTTGGCATTAAATATTTTCACCGGCTCATCGTGGAGGCCGACGGCGAGAAAAATATAGACACCGTGGCGGAAGATGTCCGGCTTACTTTGCGCAACGCCCATGGCGTGAGCGACCCCGACAAGGACGACTTCTTCGTCCAAACCCAAGCCGACCTCGCGGCCCGTCTTGGCGCCATCACCACCGCCCTCACCTTATTCCTCGTCGCCATGGCCTCCATTTCGCTTTTCGTCGGCGGCGTCGGCATTATGAACATCATGTTGGTTGCCGTCACCGAGCGCACGCGCGAAATCGGCCTGCGCAAATCAATCGGCGCCACCAATAATGACATCCTGACTCAGTTTCTGATTGAAGCGACGGCGCTCACCGTCTTGGGCGGCATCATCGGCGTCCTGCTCGGGGCCGGGCTGTCGCTCTTCATTGGACAAATGCTCCAAAGGTTCGCGGCCGTGCCGTGGCCCTGGAGCTTTCCGTGGCTCGGCGCGCTCTTGGGCATCGCCGTTGCCGCCTCAATCGGCCTGATTTTCGGCATCTATCCAGCACGCCACGCCTCCCAAAAAAGCCCTATGGAAGCTTTGAGGTATGAGTAAAAAATAATTTATCAGTTGCGAATTATAAACGGAATGCTCCGGCCTATGTTATAATCTTTCATTATTAAGTAAATTATAACTCCATGACTCATAAAAATTTCAGTTTAGTGTCAGGTGCCATCTTTCTCCTTATAGCAATCCTTCACGCTTTGCGAATTTATAACGGCTGGCCGGCGCAAATCGGCGCGGTTGAAATCCCCGTCTCGCTGAGCTGGGTGGCGTTAGTCATCGCCGGCTATCTTGCCTATCAAGGACTGTCGCTCGGCAAAAAATGAAGGAGGGTCTAAATCTTTAAATCTTTGAGAAATGTTTTAAAATCTTTTTTGGTTTCCGGATGAAGGAGGCCGTACCGCACGGTGGCTTTGAGAAAGCCGACCTTGCTTCCGCAATCAAGCCACTCGCCTAGAAGCTTCACGCCGTATACCTCTCCCTTGCGAGCCACCGCGTCAATGGCATGCGCCAGCCGGAGCTCCCCGCCGTCTTTCACTTTAACTTTTTGGAGAGCCGCGATGACTGCCGGCGTAATGATGTACTTGCCGACCACCGCCAGCTTTGACGGCGCGTCTTTAAGCGCGGGTTTCTCCACCGTTTGTTTGATTTTGAAAACTTGTTTGTCCAGCCACTCGCCGCTCACGATGCCTTTGGTCGGCACCACCTCGTCCGCGACTGCCGCCAGCGCGACCGTGGGCTTGCCGTATTTTTCATAAACTTGAATAAGTTGTTTTAACGCCGGCGGGCCGCCGAGGACAAGGTCGTCTCCGAAAAGCACGGCCACCGGCTCATCGTGAATGAGATGGGCGGCGGTCAAAATGGCGTCGCCGTCGCCTTTAGGATATTTCTGTCTGGTATACGAGAAACGAGCGAGATTGGAAATTTCCCGCACCAATTTGGCGTACTCCGGTTTTCCTCGGTCCTCAAGAGCCCGTTCAAGCCCGGGAGCGACGTCAAAGTGGTCTTCAATGGTTCGCTTGCCGCGGCCGGTAACGAAAATAATGTCGGTGATGCCGGATTGAACGGCTTCCTCCACGAGATACTGCACCGCCGGCTTATCCACTATAGGAAGCATTTCTTTGGGCTCCGCTTTGGTCGCGGGCAAAAAGCGGGTGCCGAGACCCGCCACGGGGATAATGGCTTTTTTGACTTTGGCAATCATGTGTGTGGCGTAGCCGACAGTATAACAGAAGTGCCGTTTCCTGTAACATCTAAAAGTTACGATTTATTACGGCCCCATTTTGATTCAGCTTCGCTGCTAATAGCAAAAAAACTCCCTCATGTAAATGAGTGAGTTTGACGCGCACCGCTGTTACGGCCGATGCTGTTCAAAAAAAGCAGTCATTGAAGAACCCAAGGCATCACGGGCCACAAAGTAACTGCAACCGATGTTGGTCAGGGAAACGCGATGCTCGGCAAGACCAATGATTCGAAGTCGGGCAAAGCGGGCCCTCACATCTTTGACAAATTCCGCCGCGCCTTCGACTCCGCCCACAATTAGAATATCGAGGATGTCCGCTTGAGCTTCGCCGTTGAAAAATTCGCAGACCTCTCGCACCGTCCGCACCGAGCGAAAAGCTCCCGTTTTTTCGGCATCCAAGATGGGAAGCGCCTGCCACCAATCGGCCCAACCATCCCAACCGTCAACTACCAAGACTTTCTTCATAAGACCTTTTCGGTTTTGCTAAGTTGCAAGTTGAACTAAGCTACCTCAAATTATAGCAGACACGGATTCACAAGCGAAATCAGACTGTGCAAAAAAACAACCGCATTCGCACGTTCGTGCCAATGTTAGAATACGCAATGAAACTTTTTCACTTTATCCACCCCTTCTCAATAATTTCCCGGACGTGGATGTCCAGCTTGTCCTGCTTTTTGACTTCTTTAATCGTCAGCCACTTGTATTCCCTATGCTCGCTTATATCCAGCATCGGTTCTCCTGCTGTGTCGGCAATATATGTAAGCCGCACGACATGTTTTTCCGCGTCGGCAATAATATCCTGCGCGGCTATGAGGCGCGGTTCGGACGCGGCTATGAGGCGCGGTTCGGAAATGACGGAAAGTCCCGTCTCTTCTTTGACTTCCCGCTTCAAATTTTCAAGAAGCGGACTGCCCGGGTTAATCCTGCCGCCGACAACATCCCAAACACCCTTAACGTCAGGGTACCTTTCGGCCGAACGCCTCAACAGCAAATACTTACCATCTTTGTTTTTGAGGAACACTTTGACGCCGACTTGGGGAGTCATACCCTAAAATTTAGCAAACTAATAAAGTTGTTTGAAAATGGGTGGCTAGAGAGAATTGAACTCTCGATACCGGTTCCACAAACCGGAGTTTTACCACTAAACTATAGCCACCATAAAAAACGTTTTAACCTTATCACAGCAAATCACCATACGGCAACTACGACCCATAAAGTTCTGGATGTGCGCCAAGAGCGATGAAGTACGCTGTGTCCTCATCAACCATACGATATACAGCACGAAGGTCTCCTCCTACATTGATACTTCTCCAACCGGCATATTCGCCATGCAACGGATGATTCTCAAGAATCGGGTCAAACTGATTGCGCAGAAACGCGTCGCGTCGACCGCAGAATCGTTCCCGTTCTCCTTCACGCAATTTCCGAAAACGTTTATCAAAGCGTTTGTGCGTGAAAATTTTCATACTGCATCCAAATACCGGTCCATCTCGACCCCAGAGTGAAATGTCGGGGAAAGGTTTTTGCCTCGTTTAAGGTCCCTCTCCGCTTCCGCAACCCAGCGTTCAAGTTTTTTACTCATCCGCTTTGGCGCCGCAAAGGTAATAACCTCCTCTGCCGCAAAACGACGCAACTGTTCGCCGACAACAAGCGAAAGAGGCAACCCCAACTTGGCCGCTGTTTTTTGCGCTTTTATTTTTACATCCCTCTCTATTTTTACGTTTAATACAGTTTTCATATAACCATAGTATATACAACGGTTACATATTGGTCAAACGTATGTGGGCGGCTCCTCTTTAATACTTGCCTTGTAATTTGTAAGTCTAGCCAAACCGTACAAGAGACTGGATAAACGATTGACGTACGAGAGCGTGCCTTGGCCCAATTTTACTTCGCCGTCCTCCACCGCGCGGATAATTCCTCTCTCGGCCTTCCGAGCAAGCGTCCGACTTACGTCAAAGAGCGCGGCCAATTCGGTGCCGCCGGAAATGAAAAAAGTTTTGATGGGCGGCATCTCGCTTTCCATGGCGTCAATGAGCTTCTCCATATTTTCCACTTTCGTCATTTCAATAGTTTTCGGTGCACCCGCCAATTCCGCCTGAACGATAAAAAGGCTTTGCTGAATCTGATGAACAATATCCTCCATGCTTAAATCTTTAATCTTAAATCGTGAATCTTTGGCTTTCACTTTGCATAGGCCGAGAAAGGAATTGAGTTCGTCCATGGCGCCGAGCGCCTCGGTGCGGCAGGAGGCTTTGGAAATCCGCTCGCCGGGTTTGGCGTCAAAAGTTTTCGTCGTGCCAGTGTCACCTTTGCGGGTGTAGAGCATGGCTGATTTTCAAGGAGAGGAGCGACTGTGAAAATCGCCATCCTGCTCCGGTTTTGCTTCTAAAAATTCGACATACATACTATAACCCGTCGCGTTATTTTTGTCTCACAAAATGCGGGCGCGAATAGCACATCCCTTGCGGAGCGAAGCGTTTTGTCGCCCAAGAACCGGCAAAACCGGAGCGGGATCAGGATAGAATCAAAAATAAAGAGTTATGAAGAGTGACAAAACCTTTTGAAATTACTCCGCCTTGCAAACGAGGGCGCCGTCTTTGGCCGGCCGCGAGAGTTTGACGGCCACTTCCTGGCCCTTCTTGCCGCCCTGAACCGGCGCGTGGTCCAGCTGCATGGAAGAAACCAAATCTTCAAATTCCTCCTCGCCGCGCTTGACCTTGATTTTGTCGCCGACCTTGAGAGCGGCGGAGAGCTTGACCACGGCCACCCCGATTTTATCGTACCAGTGCGTCACTTTGCCGATTTCCTTTTCCTTTGTTTTTGCCATAAAAATTATGAAATAGCTAATAAATAATAGGAGACGACTTTTGTACCCCTATTGTAGCACATAGGGAAAAGAGTCAAGTTTGGTGCTGTAATTATACACTTTGCGCGAACCTACTTTGAACGGAGCTAAGGAAGCCGCCCCGCCGCCGCGAGCTGACGCTCGCCACCCCACAAAAAAGTTTTCTTCTCTTTTCCTGATTTGCGCGCGCCCGATTTTTTCTTCTAAAAGGAAAAGAAAACTTTTTTGCTGGGTTCTGCTCTGAACGAGCAGGCGGCGGGCTTGGCCTCTATTTTTTGCAAGAACACGGCGGAATTCCCCCCACACCCCCCTTCCGCCATGTTCTTGCGGGGACGGACGGAATTTTTGGCGGCGGCTAATTCAAAATCATCTGCTCGACTTGTTTTTGCGTGCTCTCCAAAACTTCGGCCGCTTGCGCGCGCAGAGTTCTCATTTTTGAGTAAGACGACTGAACGCCGCTGGTGATTTTTTCCTGCTTCGCCGCGCTTGGCACTGGCACGAGCAAATTTTCCACATCTTCCGTCTGTAAGCGCGGCAAAGTGTTTCCGGTCATCAAGCGACTTGTTTGCTCAACGACGACTGATCTACTCAAAAATGCGAACAGATAGAATGGCTGACATTTCTGCGCGCGCAACACGTGAAATTCAGTTGAACACACGCCGTCAAAATCCGCGTAGAAAACTTTGTTGAGATACGGCCGAAGTTTTGGAAAGAGCACATCGCCTCGCTTGAACACAAACGCACTGCTCACAGTTTCCTTGTCGCCGTTTTCCACATATTCGCCGGAATTGGAGGCGATATTTTCCAGTCCGAGATACGGCACGCCCTCCGGTATCTCGCCGACAATTTCGCGCCGAAATTCGGCGACTTCGGAAAGCGAGGCGATTGGCTGGGCGGATTTCCTTATCGCCTCAACCGCACGCAAGCGCGCGGGGTGAAAATACATCGGGTCGAGCCGTTTTTCAATGGCGTCGCTCCAGATAACATAGGTTTCCGGCGCGGCCTCACTTACTCTCTCTCTCTCTCTCGTGCCCGCCCGCGATGTCTATGCCAAGCTCGCCAAGCACGAAGGTATCAACCTGCGCCAGTATTTTCTTGATTTCATCTTCTTTTCTCCGTTTTTCCTCGTACGCTTGCATTAAAACAGATACAATTTTCTTCTGTTCTGATAACGATGGGACAGGCAACACAATATCCCCGATATCTTCGGGATAAATATGTGAAGTTTGTCCGCGCTTCTCTCGATTTAACAACAAATAACCAACTCTACTTGAAAGAATACCGAACAGAAATTCGGGCAATACTTTTGCCGGATTAGCACGGACACAAATTAGTTCCCCAACAAAAAAAGTATCTTGTGGTGGTTCGGTTTCCAAAATGCTTACGTTTTTGCCGACATAACTTGCTTGATGTGCCGCCGACAGGATAAAAACATCTCCTCTCTGCGCCTTTTTTCCTTTTGCAAAATCTGCTTTTGCGTATTCAAGTTTTTCTAAATCAACAAAACGACCGGACGCCGTACCCGCCTTAATAATTGGCACAGAACCCGCTTGATCATTATCCTCATCGTAAAGTTCTTTTGATGGTGTTTTGCCGTTACTTATTAGAAGCGTTATATCCTGAAGTTTGAGCAATTTGTGTTTTGACTTGGCAACTTCCGAGGCGATATGCTCGAAAAATGGTTGATAATATTCAACATCAATACGTCGTTTATCAGCGACCTTGTCGCTTAATATTGAAAAGATTTGAAGTTTTCCGAGATTATTTTGCATAGTGAAATTCTTGATATGCTTTCAAAATTGCCGGTAGTTCATCCTTGTCCGTTCTACCAGTAGCATCTTTCCCAACGTGTTCAGCGATTGCCATAAAGATTTTGTAGCGGCCGAGTTTTTCCTTTGTGCCTTTTCGTCGTACGAAAACAATAGATGATTTTACGCCTGCACCAAAATGCATAAAGGCGATTTGTGGCAAGCTCACGACTCCTAAAATCTGACAATACTCCATAAGAAAATCGCGAACATATTGCATACCGGAATTTGTCAAAATGCCGTCTGGCAAAACAATCGCCATTTTGCCTGTTTCTGGTTTCAAAAAATCTATGCACCGCTCAATAAACAAAATCTCGGTTTTTTGGTTGTCGCGGATTTTCTTGCCATTTTGAGCGAGTACAAACTTTTCAAGATATGGGTGCTCACTTCGTTTTACAGTCGCTCCAAACGGCGGATTGGTAACGATGAAGTCAAAACGATTTCGCGCAAAGCCCGGATTTTTCGCCGTCATTTTCTCAATATCGTTAAGCGCGTCGTGGCCGATGACATTGGTGTGGCCGTCATCGTGAATTATCATGTTCATTTTGGCGACGCGCGCGATTGAATCATTTATTTCAATTCCGAAAAGATTATTTTGCGCGAAATCGTGCCAATATCTTCTGTGCTCTCCTGTTTCCGGCTGTTCTTTTTCCTGCGGGTAGTATTCGTCTGCTTGGCGACGGACTTCATCGAGCGCGTGCAAAAGAAAGCCGCCGGAGCCGCACGCGGGATCGAGCACAACATCGTCATTTTTGATATTCATCATTTTGACGGCAAAACTGACGATATTGCGCGGGGTGAAAAACTGGCCGCTTTTGCCTTTGAAAAAATCCTCCATAAAGTGCTCAAAGGCGACGCCTTTGGTATCGAGGTCGGTTTTATCAAGGGAGATGCCCTGCAAGTGCTCGACGACAGAATAAAGTTCTTCCGGCTCGATTTTCAAATCTTCCTTAAAAACTTCAGGGTCTATCTTTTTCGCTTCAAGATAAATAGCGTTGATACGCTTATAGACGCTCTCCACGCTTTCGTGTGTTTTGACTTGAAAATCGTACGGGTCGCCCGCGCGGCGACCTTTCTTTTCATCGCGAATTTTTACGAAAATAATTTTGGCGAATTCATCAAATGCTGTAGTCGGCGCGCGCTTGCCGCCTGCCCAGAGCGTATCGTGACATTTTTGAAAAGCGCGTTTTAGGTCTTCTTGGTCAATCGGTTTCAAATCCCAGTTCGGATCGCTTTTCTTGTAGCGAAACTCCTCAACTTTGCCGTAAGAAATCGGAATGTCGGCAATGACATTATCAACCCTCTCGGTCGGTGCGTGTCCAGCAACATCGAAAAATCTCTTTGTGTTTCCGGCTACAGTTCCCGCAAATGGCGCGCGGATAGAATTCGCGTTGCCAAATGATTGCTCAATGGCTTGTGTAAATTCTGAATCAGTAATGCCGTCTTTTTTACACTCAACGACAATGTAGGGGTGTTTATGCTGATCGTCTTTGTAAACGATAATATCCGCCCGATCACTTGGAGTACGACGAGGTACCGTTATCTCCACACCGAGCCGCGTGGCCGGGTAGCCATATTTTTCGATGAGATCAAAATAGTATTCGGCGCGGACTTTTTCTTCGGGGTCGTTCAGGTTTTCTTTATGGCCGGACGGCAGATACTCAATTTTCGCGCCGTCATTATGCAAACGAAAATATCCTTTTCGCTCGCCGTCCTTCAAGATTTTTTCAAAAGTGGATTGCATAGTTATTTGTTGAACTCGCGGAAGTGTCTGCCGAAAACTTTTTGAAAAAGAGTCGTCTTTTCATAAAGCCAAGCAAAATAGTTTTCGGCTTCGCTTTGACTGAATAAGTCGGGAATTTCTTTTTTGATTTTGATCCGCGAAGCAACCGCCGCGTTCACCCATTCGGCCTGTTCGCCAATTTCTTTTTCTATTTCTTCTTTGCGCTCCTGCAAAAAGTTAAAAAGTTCCTTGTTTCTACTGATGTATATTTCGCAACCGAGCAAGTTTTCTCTTGAATTTATGGTGAGCGCAACATGAGCTTCTGAACTTCCCATGCTGACATCGTACCAATGTTGTGGACGCGGCGTTTGCAAGCGAATTCGCGTATCTTTTGCCCTTACGAAACCCTTAAACTTTGTCCAAAAATCTAATTGTTGAAGTTTGGTGTCGCTCAATTCACCACCCGCCGGACTTGCCTTGATTGCTTTTGCCCATTCGTTCGGGCTAACTAACACATCAAATTTCGGGGCGGGCTTTGACCCCTCAATCTGCCAAAGCTCAACCTTGATGAGAAAGTATCCGGTTTTTTCGTCGGTATGCTCATTAAGCCATTCAACCGCTCGCTGATGCTCCTCGCGGACATCTCGCACAACCCAAATAATTATTTCCGCGTCATAACCGGAAGCGTAAGTAATAATTTTCCCGAGGTGGTCGTGATTGGTGTCTTCAAGTTGATTTTCAATAATGATTTTTCTGCCGGAGCTTTCTTCTTCCGCTAAAATATCTACCTTAAAATTTCCGACATTTGCCTCGGTTTTAATTATTTTTATATCAACGCCAATTTCTTCGCCGAGTAAATCAAGATTTTCCTTTTGGGCAAGCCAATTTGTAAAATCCGGCTCAATGCCCCAAACATCGCGTAGGTCAATTTTCTGTAATTTTGCTAAATCTTTTTTCATAGTTTTATTGCATTAAGTCATCAAGCGACACGCCAAGCGCGTCCGCGATTTTTTTAACAGTATCAATGGTGGGATTAGGTGTTGCTCCCGCTTCAATCTTGGCGATGGTATGAAAAGCAAGATCGGCTTTTTTCGAGAGGACATCTTGAGAAATACCGAGCTTGTTTCGGTATTTTTTTATGTTTTCCCCAATTGTTGCTTCTTGCTTTGACATAGTTCGTATAGTTATACTATGATAGTTAGTATGGATACGCAGAGTTTCACTATCACAGTTTAGTATATGCAATTTTTAGGATTAAATCAATTGAAAGGGAGTTCCTTAATCTTTTCCGCGCACGGGTGGTGGGGCAAGGAAAAGGAATTAGCCGTCGCCAAAAATCCCGTCCGTCCCCGCAAGAACACGGCGGAAGGGGGGTGTGGGGGGAATTCCGCCGTGTTCTTGCAAAAAATAGAGGCCAAGCCCGCCGCCTGCT
>JACPHR010000020.1 GCA_016188455.1 Candidatus Tayloriibacteriota bacterium
ACAATTATCGCGGGGTTTCCAAATATCATTTCCCGATGTATCTTAAAGAGGTGGAGTACCGATTCAATCATCGAAACGACAACTTATTCAAACTCTTTATCAGCGTCTATTTTGGTTACGTTTCCGTCTAATTACCTAAATATTTGAATTGTCATTTTGCATTTTGATTTTTTAATTTTCCATTTCATTATAAACCAGCTCCAAAGTTTTTTCCACTTTCCTGCCGAAGCGGTCCCGCGCTTCAATGGTAAGTATATTATAGCCCGGCAGAAGCAGCAATTTTTCTCTAAAGTTGCCTTTTGAATCCACGAAGATGGGGGCGCCGTCCAGAGTAATGTAAGCGACGTTTTGAGTGCCGCCGGCAACAACAATCGGCGCCGCCGAAAAGACAGAACCGTCCTCCGGTTGATTGACGACAATCCGCGGTCCGCGGATGTATTCGCGCGATTGGCCGTAGGCGTAAATGCCGATGCCGGCCGCAACCAATCCGACAAGAGCCAGACCGAGAAGGAATTTGGCGTTTGTGATCATGACCGTGCGTCTTCTTGCTCTTCCGTTTGAGACTCCCGAGCCATTTCCGCACCGATGACCGCTCTCGGTTTTGCCCCGTCGGCCGGGCCTATGACGCCGCGCTCTTGAAGCAAGTCCATCAGCCGGGCCGCCCTAGCGTAACCTACCCGGAGCTTGCGCTGAAGGTAGGAGGTTGAAGCCTTACCCGCCTTAATAATTTCTTCGCGCGCCTGCTCGTAAAGGTCGTCGCCAATCTCTTCGTCGTCAAAGTTTGATTCAAAAATGGCATTTTTTGGCGCCACGGCCTCGGCGGTCAGATTAATCTCGCTTGGCGGGCCCTCTTCGTAATTATGCTTAAGATAGCTTACGACTTTTTTTACTTCTGATTCGCTGATGTAGGCCGATTGGAGACGTTGGGGTTTCGCCATTTCGTTTCCCAGGAAAAGCATGTCGCCGGCGCCCAAAAGCTTTTCCGCGCCGCCGGTGTCCAGAATAGTGCGCGAGTCTATTTGCGAGGACACCTGGAGGGCGATGCGGCCGGGGATGTTGGCTTTGATGAGGCCGGTGATGATGTTGACCGACGGCCTTTGGGTTGAAAGGATGAGGTGAATGCCGATGGCGCGGCTCATTTGGGCCAGCCTAATGATGGCCGCCTCCAGCTCGCGCGGATAGGTTGACATGATGTCGGCCAGCTCGTCAATCACGATGATGATATAAGGCATGAGCTCCGGCAGTTTCAGGGCGGCCTCACTTGTCGCAGTCTGTTTCTCAAGCTTTTTCAATTCGGGCTCCAAGACGTTTTTGTGATAAGACTCAATGTCGCGGACGGACTCCGATTCAAAAATGTCGTATCGCCGCTCCATCTCCTTGGCCGCCCACTTGAGGGCCAGGATGGCTTTTTTGGCATCGGTTATGACCGGGGTCAGGAGATGAGGCACTTTGTTGTATAAAGTCAGTTCAACCCGTTTCGGGTCTATCATGATGAATTTCAGATTTTCAACCGGATTTCTGAAAAGCAGCGAGGTGATAATGGTGTGGATGGCGACCGACTTTCCCGAGCCGGTCGCGCCGGCGATCAAGAGGTGCGGCATCCTCGCCAGATTGGCGAAGTGCGACCGGCCGGAGATGCCCTTGCCGAGCGGGATAATGAGAGGCTTTTCCGATTTTTGATATTCTTCCGACCCCAGAAGAGTGGCTAGGCCGACGATTGACTTGATGGTGTTTGGAATTTCAATGCCGACCAGGGACTTGCCCGGAATCGGCGCTTCAATGCGGATGGGATGGGCGGCCAAGGCGAGCGACAGGTCATTTTGCAAAGCGACGATTCTTGAGAGCTTCACCCCCTCGGCCGGCTTTAGAGCGTAGCGGGTGACCGAAGGTCCGATTGAAATTTCGTCCATCTCAACATTGATGCCGAAATTCTGCAGAGTTCTTTTGATGATATTTTTGTTGGCATTGATGTCGCCGACCACCGGCTTGCCCTTGTCTCTTTCCAAAAGCGACAGCGGCGGGGGAATGAAAATTTTGCCCATATTTTTAAACAGGGAGGCGGCGACACCCTTGCCGAAAGTCATTTCTTCCGATTCGTACCTGCCGCTCTCGGTCCGTCCCGACTGGGCGATTTTTTTCGGCTCGGGTTTTTCCTTTGATATTTGTTCCGCTTTCGGCGCGGCTTCTTCCGTTTCTTCTTCAACTGTGGTCGGCAGCTCATCCTCCGAGAAGCTCTCCGCGGCGGTTTCCTTACGGTGGATTTTTTTCAGGCGCCATTTCTTCCACCATCCCACAAAAGGGTCAACAGTGAGCTCCGTTTCAAAGATTATCAAAACGGAAATGACAAAGAGCGCTCCCAGAACGATAGTGCTGGCGTAGACGTCAAAAAGTTTGCGGAGGGGTGTTGAGACTAAATGGCCGAGCGAGCCGCCTCGGTCCGGAGCGTAGATGTCAATGACTCCCAAACCTGACAGCAGGAAGAGCAGTGAGCCCCCTATTTTGATGGCCGGAAAACGTTGGGCCATGGACTTTAAAAACGCTATGCCGAGCATTATGAACACCATCGGCAGAAGAAAGTAACCTAATCCAAGAAGGAATTTGAACCAGCTGTAAATAGTATCACCGACCGGACCGGCTTTGCCGACTGACGCCAGAACTAAAATGGCGGCGACCACAAAAAAGATTATTGCCAGGATGCCCTGCTTGGTGCCTTCCGGCACGCCGCGCCAAATTCGGTGCGCCCCCCTTTTGTCAGCTTCAATACTTTTTGATTTTTTATCCATACTTAGGAAGGATTATTGACGGGAAATATCTTTACATCATAACACAGTATACGAATAGCCTTAACGAATAGGCACACACGAATAAATACACCACAGAGTGCTTTTCTTGTTTGTGTGTTCGTAGTGCGTCATTCGCATACCGCTTTACATTTAAAACGGCTGCGCTATAGTGTACCTAAAGGACACGCTGACGACCTTAAGAATTTTAGGGGGAATTTCTTAAAGGACATTATAAAAGACAATGGATTATCAAAAAGACATTAATATTTCTCCTAACTCTCAGGATTCAAAAAATCTTATTGTTTTTAAGCTATTTGAAAAGGACAACCACCTTCTTTTTATCTATAAAAAGGCCGAGCGCATTGTTTCCGCCCTGTATCTCGTGACTGACTTTTTGTCGGACAATGAACCTGTCAAGTGGCAGTTTAGAAATATCGGCACGGGTATAATTTCTCAGACGTTGTCTTTGACGGCCGGCCAGCTATCAAGAGCCGGGGTTGCGCATCAACTGTTGATTGACATGCTCAGACTGCTTTCCCTGCTGGACATTGCCTATGTCGCCGGTCTTATTTCGGAGATGAATTTTACGGTTCTTAAAAAGGAGCTTGAACATTTGCTTGAAACATTGAATTTCAAGGGTTTTCCACAATCCACACCGGTGGGCAAGAAGCTGCTTCTTGATAAGGAATTTTTTGCCGTGCCAGCCGAGCAATTGACCCCGAGCGGCGCTTCTTCAGGAGTTTTTCCTCCGTCTCACCCCCCATTCCCAGGTAATGATTTCGGCAGGTCCGAAACCGCCGTTAATATATGGTCTGATGCCAATCAAAACTGGCGCAACCCGCATAAAGGACAATCTAAAGGACATAAATATCAAAAGGACAAGTTACCATTGATATCGGACAACATGGATGCCAGGTCTGGCAACTCTTATACAAGCGCCACGGACCGTCAGGCTTTAATTACTGAACTCCTAAAAAGCAAAAAAAATAGCCTTACAATTAAAGATTTTAGTTTAATCATTAAAGGTTGCAGTAACAAGACAATACAACGGGAATTGCTGAAACTTGTTAGGCTTGGTGTCCTTAAGAAGGAAGGTGAGCGACGTTGGAGCCGTTATTCCTTAACTTTAACTTAAAAACCTTCCTATTTTAAAAGGAAACCCCATAAAAGACATGATTTTCTCTTGTAGTTACTCTAGAAATACTATATTGACCAAACCTTTGTCTCATTTGTCTCATTTTCGTAATTTCAGACACTTTGCTAGTTAAAAAGCCCTTATTAGTTGACTTTTTTCAGGGGTTTGTGTAATAATAACCGGGTTGGGTGTCTCCAAAGTAAATTAAAATTATCCCGAATATCAAGGCCAATTTTGGAGTTATCCACATGTACTTTTTGCAGCTTGCCGCCAAGGGAGATATAATTGCTTGAGGTGCGGAAAGGTTATCGGCTTGCTATGTGTTTTGTAATCTAAAATTTGCCGGCCTGGATTTAACCATCCTTGGATTAGGGCGAAGATTATTGCAAAATCGTCATAGCGCTTTTCTGATTACTGAAAGCCAAAATCTGCCCATTGAAATTTTCAATAGCGATCACAGATTCAGCATTCTTTATTCCCTAGCCCCGCGCTAAGCGGGACGGGCCATCCGCGTTCGCGGATAAAGCCCTTGCGATTGATTAAAGACTGAGATACCATATAAACTTACCAACTAAACTTGCGGCTCTCGTGTCGATGTTATGAGATTCGCAGGATTTTAGTGAAAGACGGTTTAGTAAAGCAACAGCTCAAAATCTGAAGAAAGGTTTTGACTGTCGCATGTTCGTTTTAAAGTTCAGGTGTGAGGTGTTCTGTAATTTAAGTCGAAACAAGAACACTGTCACTGCAGTATAATTTCCCTCCTAAAGTTATTAGCCTTATTCGTTAAAAAGTTGGCGGGGAAATTATTAATTAGCCATTATAATTATTATGCATCAGACAAAATCTAAAACAAAGCGATTTGTCGCTGGTTTGCTCGGTGCCTCATTGGCGTTAAGTTTTGCTTTCGCGGTTAGCGTGAAGGCCGACACCGTTTCAGACCTCACCGCTCAAATCAACAGCTTGCTTGCCACTATCGCCACACTGCAGGCCAAGCTCGCGACGATTCAGGGCGGAGCTTCCGTTTCCACCGGCACGGGCTACACTTTTTCAAGTGACCTGACGCTCGGCAGTTCAGGCGATGACGTTATGAATCTCCAAAAGGTTCTCAACACGGACTCTGACACCCAAGTCGCCAGTTCCGGCGCGGGTTCTCCGGGATACGAGACTTCAAAGTTCGGTCCCCTCACAAGAGCCGCGGTCATTAAGTTTCAGAAGAAGTATGGCATTCCAGGGACCGGCTATGTCGGTCCGTTGACTCGGGGTCAATTGAATTCAATGTCAGCTCCCACCACCACCACCACGACCACGACCACCACGGCTCCCACCACGACCACGACCACCACCTCAACAGTGCCCGGTTGTACATCAACCTCTGGCTTTAGCCCGACAACTGGACAGCCGTGTTCAGGTTCAACGACCACGACCACAGTGCCTGTTGTTCCCGCTGGTTCAGGGTTGACGGTTTCAAGCCCGACTCAGCCGGCCGTGACCATTTCCCCCAACGGCGCCTCGCGCGTGCCGTTTACCAAGATTACTTTGACGGCGGGAAGCGATGGTGACGTCACCGTCAATTCCTTGACGATTCAGAGAACCGGTCTGGCTCAAGACGCCGCCTTCTCAAGCATTGTTCTTATTGACGAACAAGGCCTCCAGATTGGCACTTCCAAGACTTTCAACTCAAATCACCAGACAACCTTGGGCGACCCATTCGTTATTCCAAGGGGCACTTCAAGGACGTTGACCGTTGCTGGCAACATGCCGGCAAGCGGCACCAGCTACGCGGGCCAGGTTGCGACCCTTACTGTTGTCGGGGTTAACACCTCAGCGACGGTTTCCGGCTCGCTTCCTATCACCGGTTCCGCTCAGACAATCAACGCGTCACTCACTCTGGGTACCGCTACTCTATACACTTCCCAGTATGACCCGCAGTCCAACCTTACCAAGAACATCGGTGATACCGATCTTAAGTTCTCGGGTATCAAGGTTACCGCCGGTTCAGCCGAAGATGTGACCCTTTGGTCAGTTCGTTGGAATCAGACCGGCTCGGCCGGCGCCACCGACCTTGCCAATCTTGTTACCGTTCTTGACGGCACTTCCTACCCGACGATTGCTTCGGCGGACGGCAAGTACTTCACGACACTCTTCCCGAATGGCATTGTCATTCAGAAGGGCTTCTCAAAGGAACTCTACATCAAGGGTGATATCGTCGGTTCCGGTTCAGCCAACCGCACTATAGAGTTTGACCTCTACAATGCTTCAGACCTCTACCTTTCAGGCAACACGTACAACTTCGGCATTTTAGGTTCGGCCAATTCAACGGGGACACTTACAAGTACCGCTCGCTCAATTTTTACGACTTCAACTCCGTTCTACGGCGGTTCAACCATGACGATTAATGCCGGTACGGTAACGACCGTTGCTAAGTCATCCACTGCCGCTCCGGCCGCGAACATTGCAGTTAACGTGCCTAACCAAATCCTCGGCGCCTACGATACCGATATCAAGGGCGAGCCGGTTTCGGTTCAAAGCACGGTCTTCCACCTCTCAGCGTCAAATTCAACTCTAACTACCAAAGTCATCACCAGCGTTTCCTTGATTGACAAGAACGGCTCGGTGGTTGCCGGTCCGAAAGACGCGGCGGGAGTGAACGCCGCTGACGGTTCAGCCGGCGCTTCCGGTGACCAGACAGTTACCTTTACCGACACCATCACCTATCCTGTCGGCAAAGGCACCTACACTTTGGTTGGCAAGATTCCTGGCGGTTCTACCGGTTATCCTAACGGCACAACCATCATTGCTTCCACCACGCCATCGGGTTGGGGTACGGTCAAAGGCCAAATTACCGGCAACACTTTGACTCTTACCAACGCCGTCTTTGGCATGAACACCATGACTGTCCGCACTGCCGCTCTGGCCATTGCCGCTTCAAACAATCCGGCCGCTCAGACGGTTGTCGCCGGTTCGCAGGATTTCGTCTTTACCAATCTTCAGTTTGACGCCACGCAATCAGGCGAAGATGTTCGGCTTTCAACGATTGCGACCACTTTGACCTACACGGCAGGTGCGGGTACAGACGTAAGTTCTTGCCGCCTCTATGATGGCAGCACTCTTTTGACGACCGGTTCCAATGTTGTCAATCCCACTACCACCGCGAGCCCCGCTCCCTACACCTTTACGCTTGACCAAGCTCTTGTCGTTCCGAAAGGTACTGTCAAGAACATTGCCGTCAAGTGTAATGTGTCCGGCGCTTCTACAGCTTTCGTCGGTCACTGGGATATAACATCAACTCAGGTCACGGCGCTTAGCGTTACGGGCGTTACCTCAACGGGTACCGTTTCTGCCACTGGCAGCGCCACTGGCTCTACCATGACTGTTGGGACAGCCACGCTTACTGCCACTGGCGACACTTCAGGCACTTCCTACAAGGTTACTTCAGCCGGCGCTACAGGCGTTACCGCGGCCGCTTACAGGTTCAAGGCATCAAACGACAATATTGACCTTCAGAGAATTGTCCTGTCACTGACCAATACCGCTTCCAGCTCGTCGTCAGACCTCACCATGGTCCACATCTTTGACGGCAATACCGAAGTTGGCTCCGCCACCTTTACCGGCGGCGCCACAGTGGCCACTTCAACCTTGAGTACGCCGGTACGTTTGATTCGCGATACCGACAAGGTTTTGACCGTCAAGATTGATTTGGCGCCAATCAGCAATTCATCAGCTGTAACGGTTTCCGGTCACTTGGTTAACGTTGACATCAGCACCAACGATTCAACCGGCACTTATGGTACCGGAGTCGGCTCGGGCGTTCGCGTCAACTCAACCGGCAGCACCTCAATCGGCAGCACGGGCATAAGAGTGTTCAAGTCTTATCCGACGTTTGCTCAAGACACATTAACCGCGACTGGCCTTAGCGCTACCACACCGCTTCTCCGATTCAAGGTTACCGCCGACAGCAAGGGTTCGGTCAATATCGCTAAATTCTTGCTTGGTCTCGCAACGTCTTCAGTAACCGTCAGCGGCGTTAACATCTTTGCCTTCACCGATTCCGCTTACTCACAACCGCTTTCAGGTGTGAATAGCGGCGGTCAGTTGATGACAACCGCTGTTAGTACAGTAGCTGTTAGTCCGGCCAATATCCCGATTTATCCTCAGACCATCGCCGGAGCCACTACCACCATTCAGGTTGCGGCTGGCAGTACCATGTACTTTGAAGTTCGGGCGAGCACGGTTACCACTTCAGGCACTAGCTACAATGTAGTTACCACCTTGAAGGGTGATACGGCCTATCCGTTGACCAACGCCAGCTCTACCTCCAACGCCACATCGTATTTCATGACGGTCTTCTCAACCTCAACGAGCAATACGCTTGGTGGCGCCACGGCGGCTGACGCGGGCGGCAACAGCGCTCTCAACAGTTTCCTCTGGTCGCCAAACAGCACGACGACCCCGACGGTCAATGATGTTGACTGGACGAACGGGTACGCTATTCCGGGTCTGCCTTCAAACGGTTTGAGCCAGAGTCGTTCCAACTAAAACTAAGCTTCTTGTGCCCGAGCGCATACCTTATGTGCTTGGTGAGCTTGCAACAACCCCCTCCGATGTACATCGGAGGGGGTTTTGCTTTTAGCTACAAAAATATAGGTCTGACCTATAATTTGGGAGATAGGTCAGACCTATATTTTTTGTTGTTGCTAGCGTGGGAAAATTTTTGTACAATGACGCAATGACAAACCAATCGAAAGATTTTTTAGCTTTGACCTTCGGTATTGTTCTAGTCGGGGCTATTTCGTTTTATATTTACAAAGATTGGCATAAAATAACAAACTTACCCTTGACACAATCTGAAAATCAATCCCCAAAGACCCAAATTTCCATACAAACAGATAAGCCCGAGCAAAGTTACAAGGTTGAGACGGTTCCTGATGCCACTCCTGGTCCTAAAATGCCCAATATGAGTCTCTCTGTAGTTAATTATAGCCATATTGACAATGCCGCTTTTGAAATTGTGGCTAAAAATATAGCTACTTTAGCAAGTGAACTCAAGAAAAACCCAGAAGATGAGTTAAAATGGCTTAACTTAGGCATATTAAGGAAAATGCTCGGTGATTACCAAGCTTCTGTGGAAATCCTCAATTATGTAGCCATTTTATGGCCTACCGACTACACTCCCTTCAATAATTTAGCCGATTTATACCAGTATTATATCAAAAACTACCCTTTGGCCGAGAAAAACTGGCTTAAAGTCATTGAATTAAAGCCAGATTACCCAGAAGCCTACAAAAGCCTTTATAATCTCTATAAGGACCCTAATAACAAAGAAAAGGAGGCCAAAGCTCTGCCAATACTCCTTGCAGGTTTGGAGAATAACCCCAAAAGCACTGAATTGATGGTTTATATTGCCCGGCATTATAGGTCATTGGGGGATAAGGACAAGGCAATAATCTACTACACTAAAGCGATAGACGAGGCCAAGTTTGAGAAAAATGAACAACTTGAATCTTCCTTGCGCTCCGAAGCGGCGGAAATGAGCAAATAATAAAAAAATCCCGAGGCTAAACCTTTCTTCCGATCCAAGGTTCAATCTCGGGATTTTGTATGTAACATTTTTGCCTCTTTTTAGTTATCCACAGTTTTTAATTTTGTGCTTGTTGCCACAAGGAGTACAATATGGGGAAGTAGTGATTCGTCAATCACTCTCTATAGCTTAATTATTATAAAGTTTTAATTTTTCATGAGAAAATTTTTTAGCAAACGAAACATCTTCTCTAGTTTTGTTTCAATAGTTTTATCAGTGGCGTTTGTGGCTTCGGTGGCTTTTGCTTCGTCAACTATTAGCACGAACATTCAAACCGACGGCACGCTCTCTGTCACCGGCGCGAGCACTTTGACCGGCGCCAGCACCTTTACCGGTGTCTCCACCCACAATGGCCAACTGCAAGCTTCTTCCACCGCCCTGTTTGGCGGCAATGTCACCGTTTACAATTCAGTGCTTGGTTTGGGTCACGCCACCACCACGGCAGCAGGCAATATTACAACGGAAGGCACACTCACTGTTGCCGGCTTAAGTACGTTTAATGGCCAGTTGCAGGCCTCCTCAACCTCGCTTTTGGGCGGCAACGTTACGGCTTACGGCGATACAACACTCGGTGACACCTCCGCAGACACGCTCACCATAAACGTCGGTAGCATTGTCTATGGCAATGCGGCCACCAGCACTATTGTGGCGTCCAATCTTAACGCGTGGGATATTGCCACAAGCTCTGCCGTCATTCCATTCCTGAAATTCAATACATCCGGTTACCGCATTGGCATAGGGACATCTACTCCGGGGGCGACACTGGCAGTTGCCGGTGACGGTTTGTATACCGGCAACCTGACGGTCTCAGGGACATTTTCTCCGACTCAAACTACGGCGACTTCGTTTACTGTCACTAACCTGACGCTTCTTAATGGCCAACTCCAGGCCTCTTCAACCTCACTCTTTGGCGGAGCAGTGACTGTCTACAATTCAGTTCTTGGCTTGGGCCACGCTACCACTACGGCAGCTGGTAATATTACAACGGACGGCACGCTTACTGTTGCTGGTCAACTACAAGCCTCTTCAACCTCACTCTTTGGCGGAAACTTGACCCTTTACAACGCCATTCTTGGCTTGGGCAATGCCACCACCACGGCGGCTGGAAACATCTCAACGGCAGGCACACTCACTGTCACCGGTCTCGGCACATTCAACGGTCAACTGCAAGCTTCTTCCACCGCGCTCTTTGGCGGAGCAGTGACTGTCTACAATTCGGTGCTTGGCTTGGGCCACGCTACCACCACGGCATTAGGCAACTTTACGACTGACGGCATCATTAGAGACATCGGTCAATTCCAAGCTTCCTCCACCGCCCTCTTTGGCGGAGATGTGACGGTTTACAACGCCATTCTTGGTTTGGGTAACGCCACCACCACGGCGGCCGGCAACATCTCAACGGCAGGCACGCTTTCTGTCACTGGCCAACTGCAGGCCTCTTCAACCTCACTCTTTGGCGGAAACTTGACCCTTTACAACTCAATTCTTGGCTTGGGCAACGCCACCACCACGGCGGCCGGCAACATCTCAACGGCAGGCACGCTCACTGTCACCGGCCTGAGCACGCTTAACGGCCAACTGCAAGCCTCATCCACCGCCCTGTTTGGCGGCAATGTCACCGTTTACAATGCCATTCTTGGATTAGGTAACGCTACTACCACGGCAGCCGGAAACATTACAACGCAAGGTAAATTGGGTGTAGGCACGTCCACGGCCCTATCATTGGAACTTAGCGCGGACGGGACGGCAACAACGACAATCGGAGCTTTTTCCAGCGCCAGCTCGGCGGGAGGGTGTATCCAGATGGAAAGCGCCACTGGAACAATGTACAAAATGTATATCGGGTCCGATGTCGCTACAACAACATCAAACGGAGCTCGCACTGGACTTGTGGCAATTTGGGAATTTGGGACCTGTAAGTAGTAAAGCCTTTATTATTTTAGCTTAATAGCTTAAAGGCCTTACACATGAAAAAACAATTATTAGTCATAGCAATGTCGGTTGCTCTGCCGCTCTTCGGTTTTGCCGCGTTCAATGATGTTACCCTTACTACGGACACGGTTCTCTCGGTGGGCGGGGTGACTCTAAATGTTTCAGGAGCAAACAGTATCGTACAGTCAATCACTGTCGGCGCTTCCAATTTTTCGGCCGTACTCCAGCCCGGCTCGGTCATCTCAGTTTCTTCAGCCGCTGGCAAGGTTCTAGCGACTGATGCCCCCGCGGTCAATATTAGCGGTAGTGAATGTACCGCGGCCGGCGTGTCAAGACTGACGCTTTCAGTACCGTCCGACGCCACAGCGGCGGTAACCGTGGTGGTCACTCCGGGTTCCAGCACTTGTTCTGGCGGTGCGACGAGCTCTACGGGTGCTAGCGGTGCGCCCGGAGGCGGGACCGGCGGAGGCGGAGGCGGCGGCGGGTCTACTGTGACGCCAGCTACTCCGGCCACACCGGCAGTTCCCGCAATACCGGCAGTACCAGCTGTGCCGGGTGTTGCGCCAGCCACTCCCGCAGTACCAGCTGTACCCGCTTATATATTCACGAGGCCAATAGCAGCCGGTGTTTCAAGTTCTGATGTTAAAGCGCTTCAGCGAATTCTCAACGGTGACCCAGACACTCTTATTGCCTCGTCTGGAGCGGGGTCTCCGGGAAAAGAAACAAATTATTTTGGTCCGGCTACGAAGAAAGCGATTCAAAAATTCCAACAAAAGCATGGACTGGCTGAACCGGGCGATGAAGGCTACGGTACGGTCGGTCCCAAGACTCGCGCCAAGCTCAATGAAATCGCGGGAAGGGCGAGTCAGACACCAGCCGCGACATCGGCCGTAACAGTTCCCTCGTCGGTAAGTCCGGTGCCGATTACCGCTTTAATTTCTCGCTCACTTGCCAAAGGCGTTTCTCACGCGGATGTAAGAGTGCTTCAGCAGATTTTGAACAATGATCCTGATACGCAAGTTTCCACTAACGGAGCCGGTTCTCCCGGAAGTGAGACCACCTTATTCGGATCAGCGACCGTCCTCGCAGTTCAGAAATTCCAAGTCAAATACGGCATTGCCAAGCCAGGCGATGACGGCTATGGCACGGTCGGCCCCAGAACCCGCGCGAAACTCAATGAACTTTCAAGAGGTTCCGCGCCAGCTCCAACCGTTTCGCCGTCCCCCGCGCCAGCGCAAACCTCAACCAATACCGCCGATGTCGCCAAACAACTGGACGATAGTTTGAAATTGCTTCAGGCGCTACAGGCCCAATTGAAAGCGCTTAAATAAGACTTTCTTGTTTGGCGCATTTCTTCGTTGCTTCGCTCGTTTGCTCCCGCTCCGCCAGCTGGCGGATTGGTCGCAAGCCTCGCTCGCGTCTCGAACTGCATCCAAACGCGAAAGTCTTATAAAAATTGCAAGCGCAGATCTTATATGCGTGATTCCCCCGGAAAAGATTTTTTCAGGTTCTTGTTGGGTTTTGTCGGCATGCTCTCGCTCGGTTTTGTTTTGTTGATTGGCGTCGGTTTTTATCAAGTGGAGATTGCCGGCCCAAAAAGTCTTTCCGCCACCAATATTGACCTGCCAGATTAGTTTAAGCATTTTTGAAAAACCACCCCCGTTCTGCGGGGGAGGTTTTCTTGATTTACTTTGACAAAAATATGAAACCGAGTATACTTTCGGAACAAGGCCGGAGACAGAAGGCGGCGCGTAACGCGCAAGTTTCAAGTTTGTAAAGTCCATAAAGTTTGAAAGTAAGTCATGGCGCGAGTGCATTTTGAACTTACTTGATAAACTTGTAACTTTCTAACTTTAAACTCATAAGTCCTTCCGAGGTTATGGCGGATTTTCCGCCACTCTCTTTGCCTTTTAGGTCGAGTATGCGAATCCCAGTAGCAGAGCAAAGCTCGCTACGGGACAGGTAGCCTTAACGAACCCGCCCGAACGTACCGTTCGGTACGGGCGGGTAGGCACATGTGAATAAAAGCCGCACGGATTTATTCGTATCATTCGCATCAATTCGCAGATTAGCATCAGATATATGCCTATATCAAAAGAAAAGAAAAAAGCAATTTTGGGAACGCTCAAAACCGTGGCCGCCGCCAAGTCGCTTGCCTTTGTCAATTTTCACGGCCTTACCGTGGCCAATGCCACCGAGTTGCGGAGGAAACTCAAAGCCTCTGGCGTGTCGTACCTTGTCGCCAAAAAATCTCTTGCTAAAAAGGCTTTTGGTGAAGCCGGCATAACCGGCGTTATTCCGGAACTGAAAGGCGAGCTCGGTATCGCCTACTTGTCCGCCGAAGCTTCAGCGGAGGAGGACTTGTCCGCCGCGCAAGACAGAACGGAGAAGGACGGCGATGACGCCGCCCCAGCGAGGGAAGTGTTCGCTTTTCAGAAAAAATTTGAAAACAGAATCTCGCTTCTGGGCGGAGTGTTTGAGGGCAAGTTTATCGGCGCGGAAGAGATAAAAGCTTTGGCCTTGATTCCGTCGCTTCAAACCTTGCGGGCTCAGTTCGTCAATCTCATCAACTCTCCGATACAGCGATTCGCGGTTGTTTTGGATGCTATCGCGCAAGTGAGAGCGAAGTGAATATTATTAAATATGATTGGTATCGATTCTAATATACGAATGAATACTAATTATACTAATCAAAATCGCGCACCATCATTATTTGTATCATTAGTAAATTAGTATATTCGCATCGATACTTTACAAATTATGGAAGAAAACACACAAGTTGAAATTCCGGCCAAGTTCAAAGATTTGCTGGGCAGCATTGAGAAGATGTCGGTTATTGACCTAAACGAGCTGGTAAAATTACTGGAAAAGAAATTCGGCGTCTCGGCGGCCGCGGTCGTTGCGGCCGCCCCGACGGCTGCTGGAGGGGCTCCGGCAGGCGAGGAGAAGGCCGCCTTCAATGTAGAACTTAAAGACGCCGGCGCTCAGAAGATTGCCGTTATCAAGATTGTTAAAGAAGTACTTGGCCTCGGTCTGAAGGAAGCCAAGGACCTGGTTGACGCCGCTCCGAAGATGCTCAAGGAGGGGATGAAGAAAGTTGAGGCTGAAGAACTAAAGAAACGGGTAGAAGAAGCAGGCGGCAAGGTGGAATTGAAATAGGAATTTCAATTCAACCGAATTATGAATTTCGAATTAGGAATTATGATTCAGAAAGACAAAAACTGTACGATATATCGTACAGTCTTTTGGTGTCGTAAATAAAAAAACCGCCTGCCGGGTGCATGGCGGATTTTATAATAGGAATTCCACTTAGCGCTCGAATTTTGTCTCACCAAGTCCAAGAGCAAAATCCTTTATTTCGTCCAGTGCTTTATCCAGACGATCAAATACTAGCGCACCCTCTTTGCCTCCGAGGCAACATCCAGCAGTGATAATCCAGAGACAATCTGAAACCTTCCGTTCTATTTCGGCGATGAGCTGGCGCGCCTCATTCTCAGCGCGTTCAGGAGAGTTTTTTCTCCAGAATTGTTCTATGCCGTTTTGTGCCTCATCAATCACTTTGGGAGTTTCCCAGTCGAATCTTGAATCCTGCTTTTGAAGGATAATTTTCATTCCTGCCTTTCTTTAACGGGCTCTACTATGACAGAAGATAACATTTATTTATTTTTTGTCAACCCCTCGCATAATTTTTAACTAGTGCTATCATTGGCTTATCTTTTATCATTCGTAGCAATTCGTTAACATATTCGTTACTTCGTATGGATATTTTATCAAAACTTTTCGGCACCGAAGCCAAAGTCAAAATCATGAGGCTGTTTTTGTTTAATCCCGACCAGCCTTTCAGCTCCGCCGATATTTCGGCCAGAGCGAAAGTTTCCATGCCCGGCGTTCGGCATGAAGTGGCGCGGCTCAAGAAAATCGGCATGATAAAAGGCCGACGTTTCTCCCATCTTGTCCCCGTCAAAAGAGGCAAAAAGACGGTGATGAAAAGGAAAAAGGAAGGCGGCTGGGTACTCAATCAGGCCTTTCCTTATTTGCCGGCCCTCCGCAACCTTCTCATTAACACCGTCCTGCTTCACAATAGTGAAATAATCCGCAAGCTCAATGCCGTCGGTCGGCTAAAGCTGGTGATTATCTCCGGCATTTTTATCCGCGATGATGACAGCCGCGTTGACCTTTTGGTGGTTGGGGACACCATCCGTTTATCCGCTCTGGAGAACGTAATCAGAGGCATTGAGGCCGAGATTGGCAAAGAGCTCCGGTACGCCGCTTTTGAGACCGATGACTTTAAATACCGCCTCGGCATGTACGACAAGCTTGTGAGGGACATTCTTGATTATCCCCATCGGCCTATTCTTGACCGGCTAGGGCTTGCCAAGACGGCTTGACAAGGTAAACATAAGAGCATATCTGCCCGCCATTGGCCTGAGCCGCAGATGGATGGCATGCGGGCGAAAACATACAAAATTCCCTTGTGCCACTAGGGTTCTCGTATCCTTTCGTATATTCTCATAAATTCGTATTTTCGCATTAAGGCTTACTGACTTATCCACACTCCTCTCCTTGACTGGGCCTGAAAGTGTTATAATCATAGAGGAAACTGTATTTTGGGTTTAAGGCAGGTTGGTTTGGTCGGTGTTGACCTCTTGCCTCGCCCTTTATTTATTAGTCTAATATCTATTCGTTTATATGATTCAAAATTGGATTACCGTTTTGCAAAGCTCGTTCCAGGATATCTGGATGGGCTTTGCCAAATTTGTTCCGAATCTTGTCGTTGCCATTATTATTTTCCTAGTCGGTTGGTTTGTAGGCAATCTGCTCGGTAAGGTAGTCGCTCAGATTATCAGGTCAATTAAGGTTGTTGACCACGCTCTGCGCACGGCCAAAGTAGACCAATTCCTGCGCCGCGCCGGTTTTAATCTTGATTCCGGAGCGTTTATCGGCGGACTGGTGGAATGGTTTGTCATTGTGGCCTTTTTAGTCGCCTCTTTTGAGGTTCTGGGGCTTAGCCAGGTTAACATTTTCCTCCAGCAGGTGGTGCTTTTTTACTTGCCGCAAGTCATCGTGGCTTCCCTGATTGTCCTCGTGGCCGCCGTTATTGCTGAGGCTATGCAGAAAGTGGTGGCCGGCGCCGCCGTCGCCAGCGGCATTAAATCAGCCAATTTTGCCGGTGCCGTTGCCCGATGGTCCATTTGGATTTTCGGCGTTTTGATAGCGCTTTCACAGCTTGGCATAGGGGCCCAAATCATTAACACTTTGATCACCGGTATTATCGTGGCCATTGCCATTGCCCTCGGTCTGTCTTTCGGCCTCGGCGGTCAGGATGCCGCCTCCCGCTTCATTGAAAAGGTTCGCCAAGAGGTTGCTGACAGGCACCACAGCGCTTAATTACCAGTGTTAGTTGGGAGAAATTATCTAAAAGCCGCCCTTACGCATAATCTGGGTGGCTTTTACCGATAACCTTTTTAACCCTCCCTATCGGTTATCCACCGTTTTGGGATGTTGACCCCGTTAGAAGTCGCGGACGCATTTCATCAGTCCTTGGAATGCCTTATTTTTAGAGCTTTTTAAGAAAATACCTTCTTTTATTCAGCACAAGTCCGCGTCCTACTTCTAACGGGGTTGACTTTATTATTACTCCATATATACTTACTGGCACTGTAGATATGTTAAAAAACCCTAATTTGAAGCGGAGAAAATAAAGCCATTATTATGGTCCTGTTTATTACCCGCTTAGCAAAAGCGGTTTTTTTAAATTTTGTACGCAGTTTCTGTTTTCAGAAATTCTTGAAAATAGAAACTGCGGCAACAAAATTTAATCCCGTAGTAATTTTACAATCTGATACTGCAGAGGAATTTGGCTAGAACCAAACTTATCTGTGCCTTGCAAAGCGCGTGGCCGAATAGGCCGACCCTTAGGGGCGAAGCGCTTTGCCGGTGTATTGTTTCGTAAAATTTACTACTGGGATTTCCCGAACGATTGCTGTTCGAAAATTAAATTCTGTCACGGCGACAAAACCGTCGCGGGGCGACGGAATTTCCAATAACCAAGAAACAATAACCAAGGAGTCCCTTTGTAATTTGTATCTTGTGATTTGGTTATTCCGCTTCCGAGCGGCAGGGGTCTTTTCAAGCGCCGTAGGCAGAGCTTTGCGCGTGTTAGGTCACGCGCAGGCAAACCCCGCCCAACTTTTTGATTCGAGGACTAAGGTTCAACCTTTTTACCGATAAAAGGTTGAACCTTGGAATCAAAAAGTTGGGCGGGATAACAGGTAAACTGTTACAGGATTAATTTCATGTAACAGGATTAAACCTCGTGCGGAGCACGAGAGCACGGAAAATACACGGAACCCCGTCTCAGACGGCGGGACACAGAACAGACACGGAACGGCTTCGTCTCGTTCAGTGTTCAAGTTCCGTTTCCGTTCAGTGCTCGCGCGCTCCGCGCGAGAAGTGGTTTATAAATTTCCTAATAAGAAATTTAAGAGCATATGGTGGATGCCTTGACTCCAATGAGGCGATGAAGGACGCAGCGCGACTGCGATAAGCTACGGGGAGCTGTCTAGCAAGCGTTAATCCGTAGATGTCCGAATGGGGAAACCCTGTCGGGTAAAACCCGACAGCGAGCGTAGCTCGCTTACCGTTAACTTTTTACTCTTAACTGTTAACAGTTAAAGGTCAATGGTTAATTGTTCGCGAGCTACGCTCGCGCGTACCCAGGGAAGCAAAACATTCTAGTACCTGGAGGAAAAGAGAACAATGTTATTGCGTTAGTAGCGGCGAGCGAAAACGCAACAGCCCAAACCGTCCGCATCACATCCGATGTGATGCGGAGAATAAAGAATCACGAATCACGAATCACGAAAGGGAGCGGTCCCATTCTTGATTCTTGAATCTGTATTCTTGATTCTCCGCATCGCGCTGGGCGCGATGCGGATGGGGTTATAAGGCAGTAACGTCGGTTTTATATCGAGAAGAGTTACAAAGTAATTTATTAACGGAAGTATCTGGGAAGATACACCCCAGAGGGTAATAGTCCCGTACGTGAAAATAAATTATCTCTTCTGTTGCTGTTCTTGAGTACTTCGAGACACGAGTAGCTCGGAGGAATTTGCCGGCACTAACCGGTAAGGCTAAATACTCTTGGAGATCGATAGTGAACAAGTACCGCGAGGGAAAGGTGAAAAGAACCCCGGTGAGGGGAGTGAAATAGACCTGAAACCGTATGCTTACAAGGAGTGGGAGCCGTGCGGAGCACGGCGACCGTTAACTATTGACCATTAACTTTTGACTTAATACGTTAAGAGTTAATTGTTAAAGGTTAATTGTTGCCGCGCTCCGCGCGGTCACCGCGTGCCTATTGAAGAATGAGCCAACGAGTTGATCCATTCCGCGTCAGGCTAAGTGCTTTACAGCATGGAGCCATAGGGAAACCGAGTGTGAATAGCGCGTTCGCCCTCCCAACTTTATTACTGAAGTTTTTATGTTGTAAAAAGACTATTGCTTTGCACAACATGTACAACAATTATTTTCGTGATGTCGGTGATAAAGTTGGGAGGGTAAAGTGGAATAGATCAGACCCGAAGCCAAGTGAGCTTGCCCTGGGCAGGGTGAACTCCCGCGAAAGCGAGAGGAAGGCCCGAACTGGTTAGCCGTGCAATACTATCGGATGACCTGGGGTAAGAAGTGAAAAGCTAATCGAACTTGGTAATAGCTGGTTCTCTCCGAAATAGCTTTTGGGCTAGCGTTCGATATTCCTTTTGGGGGTAG
Source organism: Candidatus Tayloriibacteriota bacterium (assembly GCA_016188455.1). Classification (GTDB taxonomy): domain Bacteria; phylum Patescibacteriota; class Minisyncoccia; order Phycocordibacterales; family SIBU01; genus SIBU01. The sequence continues at coordinate 19,199 of JACPHR010000020.1, forward strand.
AGCACTGGAAGGTCTCGACAGGTCGAAAGATCGCGAAACCTATCAAACTCCGAATACCAGAAGTCAAAAATCGAGCAGTTAGACCGTGAGGGCTAAGCTTCACAGGTCAAAAGGGAAACAGCCCGGATCTCTAGTTAAGGTCCCTAAATCATAACTAAGTGCGCTTAAGGAGGTGGATTTTCACAGACAGTGAGGATGTCGGCTTAGAAGCAGCCATCATTTAAAGAAAGCGTAACAGCTCACTCACTAAGAGAATCTGCGCCGAAGATAATCGGGGCTAAAGTTATGTACCGAAACTGAGGACTTCGTCAACTACCAACATCCAGCTTCTAACAACCAACAGGGGAGGCGTCTCTTTCTTGCTGGAAGTTGGCAGTTAGGTGTTGGTAGTTCCGGAGTGGTAGGAGAGTATTCCAATCGCAATGAAGCCGAAGGCGTGAGCCGCGGTGGAGCGTTTGGAAGTAAGAATGTTGGCACAAGTAACCACAATCCCGATGAGAAATCGGGACGCCGAAAGACCAAGGTTTCCTTGGCGATGATTGTCAGCCAAGGGTTAGTCGGGCCTAAGCCGATGGCGAAAGCCGCAGGCGATGGACATACGGTTAATATTCCGTAACTTATATGACGGGGCGCAGTATATTGCGCTCATTATGGATTTGAGTTTGTGCCTTAAGGATGATTTTCAGGTAAATCCGGAAGTCTCTCTTTAATGAGAAATCCAAGAGGAGCAGAAACGTGCGAAGCACGCAGTTAAAAAAGTCCGCAAGTGGAAAGTGCGCAAGTTCTCAAGTTTTCATACTTGGCAGCTTTCAAACTTTCTAAACTTGCAACTTTGTTACTTGCGCGCTTCGCGCGTATGCGATAAAGCGCGCCTCCAAGAAAAGTCTCTAAGCTTAATGTTATGTAATCCGTACCGCAAACCGACACAGGTGGTCAGCTCGAGTAGAGTAAGGCGAACGAGTGAAGGTTCTCCAAGGAACTCGGCAAAAAAGCAGCCGTAACTTCGGAATAAGGCTTCCCCGCACTTTCTGGAACTTTAAAATTTTTGCATATTACGAGATTAAGTCGAGTGTCGTATGCGCATGAATGAATCTAGAGTTTTAGAAAGTGCGGGGTGCAACAAAAGTATGCTTGGCAACTGTTTATCAAAAACACAGCTCCCTGCGAACTCGTAAGAGGATGTATAGGGGGTGACACTTGACCAATGCCAGAAGGTCAAAGCTTGGCGGTGTGTTCCACACCGCCTCGCTAACTTCCAACTTCCAACTCATAACTTCCAACGAAGTTAACATCCAACTTCCAACTCATAATTTCCAACCGAAGAGAATTCAATTCTTTTCGTTGGTAGTTAGCTGTTGGTGGTTGGTTGTTGCCTCGCTGGTTGTTAGTGATTGGTTGTTGGGAGTTGCGAGGTAGCGCGGAGCATGCTGACCGAGCTAAGCCCTGGTGAATGTCGGCAATAACTATGGAAACAATCGTAGTTATAAAACCTAGCCAAATGCGGGAAACTCTGAGTATCCATTTGCTACTCGTCATGTCGAAATGGCAGTAACAATGCAATGGTGCAGACAATCCGCAGGAAAGATTCTGAAACAAGTAGTTTGCAATCATAATAATTATGGGGCAAACAGAAGATTGGCTTCTTCAAGTACCTGAACGAATTGGCAATTATCTTGCCGGATTCGCAGACGGTGAAGGAAGCTTTATCGTCTCTCTGACGAAAAGAGACGATTATGTTCTTGGATGGAAAGTTATAATGATATTTAACATTTCACAAAGAGATAAAACCGTACTAACTTTATTCAAAAAATATTTGGGATGCGGAAGATTCCAATATCGAAAGGATGGGGTTTGGTATTATATTGTCTCTAATCCAAGAGCAATTCATGAAAGGGTCATCCCTTTCTTTAAGAGGTTTTCATTCTTTTCCTCTACCAAAAAGAAGAATTTCTCTATTTTCCAGCATGTTGGAAAAATTATGGTCAAGGGTGGCCATTATAATCAGACAGGATTGCAAGAAATAATGGAATTGCGAGAGCAATTGAATGAAGGAAAAGGGAGAAAGCGAAAATATGAAATAGGTCATTATCAACAATGGCTTTCAGAAAATCCTCAGAGACTATACGCTAGGGTCAAATACCGTCCTAAACATTTAGGAAAACTTTGACATGATATAGTCCGATCTTCATAGCGATATGAAGGATCTCCGCAAATATTGTGGAGTGATAACGCAAATGAATTGTCCTAAGGTAGCGAAATTCCTTGTCAGGTAAGTTCTGACGCGCACGAATAGTGTAATGACTGAGCAACTGTCTCGGAGAACAGCTCGGTGAAAATACAATACCGGTGAAGATGCCGGTTACCTGCAGCTAGACGAAAAGACCCTAGAAGCTTTACTACAACTTGATATTGGCTGTATGTTTTTGATGCGTAGCGTAGACGGTAGACTTTGAAGTGCCGCTCTCGGGCGGCATGGAGTCGCCGATGAAACACCGTTCTTTAAAAATATACAATCTAACCCCGAGGGCAAAAACTTCGGGAGACAGTATCTGGCGGGTAGTTTTAGTGGGGCGCTATCCTCTAGACGCGGATGGACGCGGATATGAAATACACGCGGATGGACGCGGATGAAGAAAGGATTCATCCGCGAAAATCTGCGTTTCAATCAGCGTATATCAGCGTTTAGAACTATGGCGCCTCCGGAAGTCTTATCCACTTCAAAACAAATAAATTTAGAGGGTATTTTGTGAGAAATTACAAAATAGGAATCAGCTATTATGCTGGAACATCTGGTGTATCCTTGGCTACTTTGGTATAATTTCCATTATTATTAATTTATTATTAATTCAAAAATATGGAAAAAATGCCAAGTGAAAATGTCGAAGGTGCAGATAACCAGCAGGAAAGACTTGTGAACTTCATTGAAGTTCACAAGAATCCTCAGAGACCACACGCTGATGCTCCGCCAAAAGCGGAGAAAGATATAGTCCGAACTGCATGGCGACATGCAGAGACGAGTAGAAATATCTCGTCCCAATCTGCGTTAATCCGCGTGATGTTCTATCCGCGTATATCCGCGATTGTGTAACAATGAAGTCTAAAAAGTAACGAAGGAGTCCATTAAGGTCCTCTAGGCGCGAATGGAAACCGTGCCGATAGTGCAATGGCATAAGAGGGCTTGACTGTGAGGCGTACTTGCCGAACAGGCGCGAAAGCGGGGCATAGTGAACCGACGGTCCGTGTTAGAGGCGGCCGGAGATTATCGGATAAAAGCTACTCTAGGGATGGACCCTGAAATAAGGGTCTTGTTGTCCAACTCCGTAGTAATATGGAGTATGTATGGCTTATAACGGTGAACCCGCACTGGTCTTTCCCGAAAGGGTTTTAAGGTGCGAGGAATACCGTGGGAAGTCGAGAGAATTAATTAAAAAATATAGTGAAATTAACAAATCGGCAGGAATCCATTCTCCTGGGAACAATTCTTGGGGATGGATACCTGCAAAAAACAGGTCTAAAAAACGCACGATTGCGATTGGAGCACGGAGAGGCTCAAAAGGAGTATGTGGTTTGGAAAGGAAGTCAATTTCCGAAACTATTTTTGGGGAAGCCCACATACCTTGAGCGTGTGCATCCAAGGACGAAGCGTGTCTACGAGTATTGGCGCTGGCAGTCAAATTCAACGCCGGTTTTGGGAAAGTGGCACAGCTTGTTCTATAAAAATAACAAGAAGTGTCTGCCCCAAAATTTGCCGGAGTTGCTGAAGGAGCCACTATCGCTTGCGGTGTGGTATATGGATGATGGATATTTTCACCATCTTAATCACAACCATTACAGCATGATATATCTCGGGCGAGTTTCACTGGATGAAGCGAAAATTGCCGAGGAGGCGATTTCTCGCAATTTCAAGATTCACCCGAAAATATACGACAAAAAAAATAAAGGCTACGCACTTTTCTTTTCTGTTACAGAAACGAAGAAGTTGCATGATCTGGTACGACCATATATGCTTACTTTATTCAATTACAAACTATATTCTCTTTGACCCCGTAACGACTTGTTCCACTTATTGTGGACGGAGTTCTGCGCCGAGCAATGGGCAGGGCTAAGACGCCATCTCCTAATCCCGATGCAAATCGGGACGGATGAAGATATAGTCTAATACAAAAAGTATTGAACAGGCTAGTTCCGCCTAAGAGTCCAAATCGACGGCGGAGTTCGGCACCTCGATGTCGGCTCAACTTATCCTCCTGCTGGAGAAGGTGGGAAGGGTTTGGCTGTTCGCCAATTAAAAAGTTACGTGAGCTGGGTTCAAACCGTCGTGAGACAGGTTGGTCTCCTATCTGCTGCAGGCGCTGATTCTTGAGAAGATTTAACTCTAGTACGAGAGGACCGAGTTGAACTGACCTCTGGTGTATCTGCTCTACCGCCAGGTGGAACGCAGAGTAGCTATGTCGGGAAGGGATAAATTCTGAAAGCATCTAAGAATGAAGCCCACTTCAAGATTAGGAATCGAGCTAGCGCAACATCTAACTTCTAACGAAGTTAGCTTCTAACTCCCAACGCCTAACTCCCAACAAAAAGATCTTTTTGTTGAATGTTAGGAGTTGGTGCTTGGTTGCTGACTTGCGGTCGTTGGTGGTTGGCTGTTGCGTTAGCACAGACCCGTAAGAGATTATTACGTATATAGGCTTTAGGTGTACGCACGGTAACGTGTTGAGCCGAGAAGTCCTAATTCGTCGAATCTTATTAGGAAATTTATTTGCCACCTCGCGTCGCTCGGTGAGTAGCGATTCTAATATACAAATTTACTAATGATACTAATGAATTCAATTCGTATCATTCGTACGCATTCGTATATTTGCATCGTGTACAGCGAGCAGTAGCGAGCGGTTTAATCCTGTTCCATGGAATTAGTTCCACGATTGTTACTTGAAAAGACCCTGCGTGAAGCACGCTGAACAATTGACAATTAACATTTGACAATTGACCGCGGAATTTTGCGAAGCAAAATTCCGCCAAGTCAAAGGTCAATAGTCACAAGTCAAATGTTTGTGCGCGCGCTTCGCGCGATTGAAGATTGAAATGCGGGGGTTTTAGTCGAAGAGGGTCTGTTGCTTGTCTCTAGCCCTTTTGGTTTCAAGCCGTGAGGGCAGGAGCGGGGCAAACCTCGGTTCTCCGGATTCTCCTCGCCGCTTGGTTCGGGGCGTAGCGCAGCTGGCATGCGCGCCTGCTTCGGAAGCAGGAGGTCGTTGGTTCGAACCCAACCGCCCCGACCAAACCCAATTTGTTCTTTCAGTGGAGAGGTTGCCTGATTCAAGGCCCCGGAAATAAATAAACCGGCGCATGTAGGTTTAAAACATGCCCTCTCCTCCGGTCCCAATTCTTTGAATCGGGACCCGCATTTCAGTCTTCAATATATTTTTGAATTTTGTGATCTGGTGACTTGACGCAGTGGAAACACCTCTTCCCATTCCGAACAGAGAAGTGAAACGCTGTAGTGCTGATGATACCCAGCACTTTTGGCGGTAGCATGAGTTTGTGATTACCTCATTGGTAGTTACAATCTCGTTAGCACCAAAAGTGCTGGGGAAAGTAGGTAGTCGCCAGTTCACAAAATTTAATTCTTTCTTTTTCTACACCTCTTCCTTACAGGAACTGTTCACTCATTGGACTTTTTGTCACGCGATTACGCTTACAAAAATTCTCAATGAGTCTTACGAAATGGATTCCACCTCATTTCTCACCCATTCCGAACAGAGAAGTTAAACCTCGTTAGCACCAAAAGTGCTGGGGAAAGTAGCCAGTCGCCAGTTTATGGAGCTTGATTTTGAACTACCCCCAAAGCCGAAGCTTTAGGGTTTTGTTCTACTTGTCTGCATAAGGCCAGATACATATTGCACTCTTTGGTCTCTCCAAAGCAGTGAGGATTTTCAACAAATTTAGGGGAACCAAAGGGTTCATCTCGACATGGGAAAGGGTGTTACGCTTCCGGTATATGATTACCGAAACAGCCAAGAAGCGGCTCAGGATACTCGCCTTCTGGAACAAGCACGGTACGGAAGCAGTCGAGGAAGCATTTGGGGTAAAGAGGCGCACTCTGTACTTGTGGCAGAGGAGGCTTAAAGAGGGTCATGGCAAGCTCGAAGCTCTGAACCCCGGGAGCCGCAGTCCCAAGGTGAAGCGCAGACGCCTGTGGAACACTCGTATCATAGAGGAACTCCGGCGATTGCGGCAGGAGCACCCCAACCTCGGAGCAGAGAAGATATATCCGCTTCTGTCACCGTTTTGCGCCACGCTCCGTCTGTACTGTCCCAAGCCACGCACGCTGAAGCGTCTCATTGCCGATTGCGGAGGTCTGCGCGTCTACCCGCAGAAGGTCACGGGTACGGGGAGAGTGGTGAAGGCCAATCGTCAAAAAGTACTCCATAAACCCAAGGATTTCCAGACGAGGTACGCAGGACACCTGGTCGCGCTTGATACCATTGAACGCTTCGTCTACGGCATACGCAGATACGTCATCACCTTCGAGGACATCCACACCCGCTTTGCCTTCGCGTGGGCCACTACTTCGCATGCCTCACTCGCCGCCAAGGAGTTTTTCGGTCTCTGCCAGAAGGTCTTCCCGTTTCCCATGACCTTTGTGCTCACGGATAATGGCAGTGAGTTCAAGAAGAAGTTCGATGAAGAGTTGAGACGACTGCACCTCGTCCACTACCATACCTACCCCAAGACGCCGAAGATGAATGCCCACATGGAACGTTTCAATCGTACCGTGCAGGAGGAATTTGTTGATTACCAC